>JAIKZM010000138.1 GCA_024682215.1 Saccharofermentans sp.
ACGCCCCGAACTTAAGCTTTCTTAAGTTCAGGACGAACAAAACATGTCCGCGGTGCCACCTGATTTACTTCGCAAAACAGCGAAATCTCTTTATACCGGTATGCTGCTGGAGTTGTTATTCGTTTACGGTCTCTTTCCGCTCTGCCTTTCAGCCCCGGGGCAAAGCTCTCTGAAGGCGACATGCCGTAACTACTCGGGTCTCCGTCATCGCATTTAACGAGGAAATAGTACATAATCCCAAGCCTGTTGTCAACTTAATAAAACTTTATATTATCAGCAGATCAGGGCTTTACTGGACAACCGGAAACAAATCTGTGAAAATTAATCAAAATGCGACATCTGCAGTTTGCTGAAAGGATGGTCGGAATATGGCAAGAAGAATGCGTTTATTTTCGGTCCTGCTCTGTCTGGCACTCATAACAGGGTGTTCACCGGAAAAGCCCGTGACATATGACGGATTCCCGAACCACACCCTTCCGGTAACGACCGCAACAGATCCTGCCCGTGCAGATGCCGTTATGCTGAAAGTCAGATGCACAAACGAAGGTCCGTTTGACTGGGATGCGGATTATTGGAAAGAAGCTGAATACATCCTGCATTACGATGGAAGACTCGAGATTACCGAAAAATACAGTCTGAGCGGTGAATCCAAGACCGTAAAGAAGATCGACAACGTTGATCTACCGGATATTTACAGCAGCATCATTTCAGTGATCGAAAGAGAACCCTATAAGGAAATGGATTATTCAGACTATCACGACGGCTCAACGTGGGGATTCGATTATTACGATCTGAACGGGAAATCAAAGCACGTTTACAGCGGTTATACCGACGGCATCGAAGATCTCGAGTTCATCCAGAAGACCCTCAATAAATACACAGATAAAGTTCAGCTTCCGGACAGGACCTTCAACCTGTTTGAAGGAGATTATTTCTGTCCGGACAAAGAAGGATCATTCGTAAAGTTCAGGCGCGATCCTGACGGAACAAGATATATTATCCTGCCGTCACAAAGCAGTGAAAACAAAGAAGCGGCCAAACTTGCCGTCACTGACGTCAGGCTCGAAAAGGACCACGTGACATTCACTTACAAAAAGGACGGCAAACCCGAATCCCTGTCATTCAAATACTCGGATGATAAAAATACGCTTACTGATCCAAACGGTGAAACAAAATACGTCCGCAAAGCTCAGTCCGCATAACCGCAGTGATTGCGGTCATTTAATCCGTCAGCGCTTTCATAATTTGCACGGAAACGCATGTTGATCTCTTTGATCTCGCACTTGCCGTCTATGTAATCCTGATACATGTCGGCAAGCCCCGCCATGCAGCCGTCACACGATCCGCTTATGTTGCCTATCGATTCGGCAACTATCTGCTCGCGTTCTTCTTTTGTCGTGTCTTTTATCAGTAAACTCTTCATCTTCTGCCTCTTCCGCCGCTTCTTCCGGATCTGCCTCCGAAGAATTTCTTTTTATGTGAGAACTTTCCGGGAGCACCGCCCTTTCCTTTTCTTCCGGGCTTGCTGACCGGAGAATACTTCCCGCCTCTTGCAGGAGCAAACTTACGGGGTCCGGCATGCTCAAACTCATCCTCGAACGTGAAATCAATGCGGTTAAGCTCCGTATCAACGTTCTCAACTATGACTCCCATGTGCTGGCCGATGTTGATAACTGCGCCGCCTCTTGCTCCGACCGCGCGGTAACGCTGCTCATCGAAATAGTAATGATCTGAAAGTGTCCTGAACGGGACGAAGCCCTCGATGGAGCTGTCCAGCATGACGAAGCAGCCGTTCTCTATGATCGACGAAACAACGCCTTCATAGTGCTCTCCGACCTTGTCAGCCATGTATTCGCATACTTTGATATCAACTGAAGCACGCTCCGCGTCAACGGCATTTCTCTCCATCTCTGAAGACTGTTCAGCTGCGGCGTCAACGATCCCCTGGAAGTGAGACCTCTTGTTCTCGCCGTGGAGCTGGCTCTTGATTATGCGGTGGATCATGAGATCCGGATAGCGCCTGATGGGGCTCGTGAAATGGCAGTAATACTTTGATGCAAGTCCGAAATGCCCGAGGCATTCAGATGCATAGCGTGCCTTTGCCATTGAGCGCAGGAGGAGCTGGTCCAATACGGGAAGAGCATCGTCATCTCCGATCGTATCCATGAAACGGCCGATATCGGCGGGCCGGATCTTGCCGGAAAGATGACCCATTGCACCGTGGTACTTGGCAACAGACTGGAACCTTGCTATCTTGATCGGATCCGGATCCTCATGGACACGGTAAACGAAAGGATAACTCATAGAAGCATATGTCTTGGCCACAAACTCGTTAGCGCAGATCATGAATGACTCGATTATGCCGTGAACGAAGTTGGTAGGCTCGGGCATAACTTCCTTAACAGTCTGATCATCGTTAAGAATGACCTTGGTCTCAGGGAATTCAAAACGCAGAGCTCCGCGGCGTTCCCTCATCGACTTCAGTATCTGTGCCAATACTTTCATCTTCGAAAGCATGGGAACGATCGGTCCGTATTCCGCTTCATCGGTATCCGCAGGTTCGGTAAGGATCCTGTAGCACTCGTTATAGCTCATGCGGGCATCACTGTGTATGACGCTCTCATAGATCTTGCCGTCGTAAGTGCTTCCCTCACGGTCGACCAGCATCTCGCATGTCATCGTATACCTGTCAGCCTTCGGATTAAGGCTGCAGATGCCGTTTGAAAGCTTCGGCGGGAGCATTGGGATGACACGGTCTACCAGATAGACCGATGTCGCACGCGAAAAAGCCTCTGCATCAAGAGCCGTTCCCTCGCGGACATAATTCGAAACGTCCGCGATGTGTACATACAGACGGAAATTGCCGTTTGAAAGCTCTTCGAGCGAAATGGCATCATCCAAGTCCTTTGCATCCTCACCGTCTATCGTGATGGTGAGAAGGTCCCTAAGGTCCTTTCTTCCGGCTTCTATTGCCTTATTTACTTCCTCTTCGCTTAAAGATGGGGCAACAGGCTCCACTTCCTTGAGGACCTTATCCGGGAATGTCTGTGACAGGCCGAACTGGCGGAGGACCGTGAGCATGCGGACATCATTGTTCCCAATGTCCCCCAGTACTTCCTTTATCGATCCCCTGAGTTCGCCTTTTCCCGCCTCGGGATTGAGTATCTCGCAAACTACAGCCATATCAAAAGGCGCGCCGTTGAGATGGTTCTTGTCGATCACAACCGCACCGAAATCCGTAGCCTTAAACGCAGGATCAGGCATGACTATTCCGCCCGTTCCATGCTGCCTTAACATTCCGATGACCTGATTCTTGACCTGTAAAGGACCTCTCGCCTCAAGGTCACCTATGCACTGCGGAGCAGTCTGTTCAACGGCTTTGGCCGTGATCTCCCTGTTCCTTCTTCTCTGAGCGACACTCATGTTCATTGCCGAACGCGAACGCTTCATTCCGGATCCGCCGTCATAACTGCCGTATCTTTTATTTCTTTCCATATACTATCTCCATTTTCCATTTCTTTATTTAATTGATATCTTACTACATTTCAAGATAAAAAAGCCTTCCGGCCAGACGACCGAAAGGCTTTTAAGAATACTTTCTTTGATAATTACCAGCCTCTTGCAACGGAAAGGTAAAGGATTACCGATACGATAGCGAAGAGAACACTGCAGATAACAGTCCAGCGCTTGAGCTGCTCATCAAGTGTTCTGCCCTTAGCCTTGCCGTAGTATGACTCAGAAGAACCGCCGGCAACAACACCCATACCCTGGTCGTTTCCTTCCTGAACAAGGAAAAGGATGATGATCGCAATTGCGAGGATTATATCTATTATAGAAAGTGCTATCTTTAAACCTGTCATCAGTCTAAGACCTCCTATTTAAATTGTCCCTAAAATAATGCCGTTAGATAATAACACAGCGGTTTTACTTATGCAAACTGTTCTTTATTACCTTAACAACCTCATTAAGGATGAAAGGTACAACTGCGAGAGGCAGGATCACGCACCATGCAAAAGGCGAGATCATAACGTTGTCGAAGATGCCGTTAACACCCGGGATATAGATAACTGCAAGAAGGAGCAGTATCGATAAGCCGACAGAAGCGTTCATCATCTTGTTTGTGAACAGTCCGAGCTTGAATACGGAGATCCTCTCCGATCTTGCTGCAAACGCCCTGAAGAGCTCAGCGCAGATGAGGGTTGCGAAAGCTACCGTTCTTGCTACGTCTATAGGCATAACCTTATCAAGAGATCCCGCATAGAAGAATGTGCTTCCCTTGTTCATGCTCGCAAGTGCCGCGAGGAATGCGCCTGCAACGGCAAGGAAGATTCCGACCGCCTGGACCGCTACGGTTACCAGCATCGCTTTGTTGATGATAGGCTCATTCTTGGCTCTCGGGGGCATCTGCATTATGCCGGGCTCACCCTTCTCGCGTCCTAAAGCAAGAGCCGGGAACGAGTCGGTTACGAGATTGAGCCAGAGAAGCTGGATAGCTGTCAGAGGTGCTGCAATGCCGAAGAAAGGCGAACCGGAAGCTCCGCCCGGAATGAGTGAAAGGATAAATATTACAAGGATCTCACCAACGTTGCATGAGAGCAGGAAGCTTACGAACTTGCGGATGTTGGAATAGATGATCCTTCCCTGTTCTACTGCCTTTACGATGGTTGCGAAGTTGTCGTCCATCAGGATCATGTCGGCAGAGTTCTTGGAAACGTCGGTTCCGGTAATGCCCATGGCGACACCGATGTCGGCAGCCTTAAGAGCCATGGCGTCATTTACGCCGTCACCTGTCATTGAAGCGATGTGATTGTTTGCCTTGAGAGCCTCAACGATCCTGACCTTGTGCTCAGGGGAAACTCTCGCGTAAACGCTTGCGGTCTCGACGACCTTGCGGAGCTCTTCATCGCTCATCCTGTCGAGTTCCTCGCCCGAGAAGGCATCCATGTGCTTCTCGTCACGCATCTCGAGGTTATCTGAGATTGCTACGGCTGAATCCTTGAAGTCACCTGTGATCATGACAGCCCTGATGCCTGCGCCCTTGCAGACTGCGATGGCATCCTTGGCTTCCTTACGCGCAGGATCGATCATACCGATAAGACCGATGCAGACGAGGTCTTTTTCATCCTCAAAATCAGCCTGGCATCCTGCGGGATGTTCCTTGTATGCGAATGCAAGGACTCTGATCGCCTTGATCGCGAAATTGTGGTTTGCTTCCTTGATCTTCTGCAGATATTCGGGAGTCATGTCATGCTCACCGTCTACGTCCAGATACTTGGAGCATCTTGAGAAAACAACGTCCGGAGCACCCTTGGTGAATGCGACCCATCCGTCGGGAGAGATACCTGAGTGGTATGTGGTCATGAGCTTACGGTCGGAGTCAAAAGGAAGCTCTGTCTCACGGGGGAAGCTGAGCATTGTCTCGCCTCTCTCCATGCCTGCCTTCATACCAAGAGTCGTAAGTGAACCTTCCGTAGGATCTCCGATGCAGAAATACTCTCCGTCATCGTTTTTGACTATCGGAGCGTCATTACAAAGAACTGCAGACCTGACAAGCGTGGTAACGACGTTGTTCAGTTCGAGCTTGTTGCCCTGCTTATCAACGATATCGCCCTGAGGAGCATATCCGCCGCCCTCGACGTTGATGACGTCATGTCCGTCATACATGACCGTAACGGTCATCTGGTTCTGTGTAAGAGTACCTGTCTTGTCCGAGCAGATGACATCAACGCATCCCAAGGTCTCAACGGCGAGGAGACGCTTTACGATGGCATGGTTTTCAGCCATCGTGGTCATACCGATCGAAAGAACGATGGTAACGACTGCGGCAAGACCTTCAGGAATAGCTGCAACAGCAAGTGAAACAGCGGTCATGAGAGCATCAGACCATGCCTGCTTCTGAACGAACATCTGTACGAGAAGTACGATTATGCATACTACGATGCAGACTGCAGCAAGGATCTTGCCGAGGCTTGAAAGGCTCTTCTGAAGAGGTGTTGCCTCATCTTCGATATTTGTAAGCTTGTTTGCGATCTTACCGAGCTCTGTGTCCCTGCCTGTGGCAACTACGACGCCCTTGGCTCTTCCGTAAGTTACAACGGTACCCATGAAGAGCATGTTCTTGCGGTCACCGATGCCGCAGCCCTCAGGGCAGATGATCTCAGCATCCTTGTCAACGGGAACGGACTCACCGGTAAGCGATGATTCCTCAGCCTTAAGTGACCTTGAAGTAAGGAGCCTTACGTCTGCCGAGATGGAATCGCCGGCATCGATCGCGATGACATCGCCGACAACGACCTTTTCGGAATCCGTGAGGATCGTCTCTCCGTCTCTGATGACCTTAGTCTGGGGAGCGCTCATCTTCTTGAGCATTGCAAGTGCCTGATCCGCCTTGCCTTCCTGATATACGCCGAGAACGGCATTGAGGATTACGATAGCAAGGATGACGATGACATCGATCCACTCGGTAAATCCGCCGCCGCTCTTGACTGCCATGTATGCTGAAAGTCCGGCAGCAGCAATGAGGATGATGATCATGGCATCGCAGAACTGCTGGAGGAATCTCTTCCAGAGAGGTACCTTCTTCTCCTCGCCTAATGAATTGGGGCCGAATTTAGCTAGTCTGCTTGAAGCTTCTTCTTTGGAAAGACCCTTTATACGGTCTGTTCCAAGTTCTTTTGTGATTTCGTCAACTGACTTAGTGAAAGCGTTTTCCATTTTAATATCTCCTTAAAACGCTCACTATTATACAACTAAAAATAAAATAAGTATGATTTATGCGTTATATTTCTTGACGTAATCCTTATATTTTCTCTCGTCCTTATCCTTACGCTGCTTAAAGTCGTGCATATAGGTATCGGGATTCGTGTTGCCGGCTGACTTGAATCTGTATGCGATAGCGGCAATGTTAAGGCTGTGCTCAGCGATCCTGACGCAGCTGTAAAGGATGTCATTGAAAACAAAGCCCTGTTCTGTGGTGCAGACGCCGTTTGCGAGTCTTTCGACATGATTGGCCTTGAATTTGTCGCACATCTCGCTGATGACTATCCTCAAAGGTCCGATGTCTTCGGCATTGGCGGCATTCTCCGACAGATAGCATTCAAGAGCCATCGTGTAGATATCATGAACCGCCGGGATCACCCTGTTAAGTTCGTCACGGGCTGCTTCAGAGAATGCCAGATGCTTGTTCTCCACCTCTTCGGCGGAATCGGAAAGATAGTTGGCATGGTCGGCGATACGCTCGACTTCTCCGATAGACTGGAGGATCATTGAGGATTTGTTCTTGTCTTCGACGCTGAGGTGCTGTGTTGTGGTAAGTCTCATCAGATAAGAACCCAAAAGATCCTCATAGCCGTCGACCTTCTCCTCATTTTTCTTGATGAAGTCGAAATCGTTGGCATTATAACCGTTAAGGAGCATGTTCATGGACTTGTCGAGTCCGTCCTTGGCTTTGTTGACCATCTTGATCATCATCTTGCGGCACTCACCTACAGCAATGGAAGGTGTGAGCATGAGACGGTCGTCGAGCCTGAATTCCTGTTCTTCCTCGGACTCTTTGACAAAGAAATGAGCAAGCTTGACGAGAAGTTTGCTGAACGGGAAAAGAAGGATCGTGGTAGCAATGTTAAAGATCGAGTGAATAGCAGCGACGCCGACGATGTTGACAGGGCTGTCCATAAAGCTGAGATCGAAGATCGCGTTAACGCTGTAGAACACAACGAGCCAGACAACGGTTCCAATGACCTTGATGGCTACATGGATGACGGTAACTCTCTTTGCATCCCTGTTAACACCGATGGATGAAAGGATCGCCGTCATGCAGGTACCGATGTTTGCACCCATTACGAGCGGGATCGCCATACCGTATGTGAGCTGTCCCGTCATGGAGATGGACTGCAGGATACCGATGGATGCGGCGGAACTCTGGATGACACCGGTTACTACGGCACCTGAAAGAACGCCGAGGATCGGATTCTTGAATGCTGTCATCAGGGAAACGAAGCTGTCCATCTCCTTGAGAGGCTCCATCGAGGATGACATCATGGTCATTCCCTGCATCAGGATCGAGAAACCGATGAGCATAGTACCGATATCTTTATTCTTCTGCTTCTTGCAGGCCATGATGAGTATGATACCGATGAGAGCAAATATCAGAGAGAATACAGAAGGCTTGAGGAGCTTGAGGACCATGTTGTCGCCGCTGTCGATACCGGCGAGGGATAAGATCCATGCAGTGAGCGTGGTTCCGATGTCTGAACCGAATATTACGCCTACGGTCTGGGGTAGTTCCATGATGCCGGAGTTTACAAAACCTACAAGCATAACGGTCATTGCCGATGAGGACTGGATAGCGATAGTGATTATTGCGCCGATGGTCAGGCCCTTGAACTTATTGTCGGTTGCCTTATTAAGCAGTTTCTCTAATCTTCCGCCTGCCGTTTTCTTTAGTGAATCGGACAAAAGCTTCATGCCGTAGAGGAAGAAGGCGAGTCCGCCGAAAAGTGTTACAAACGAAAATATGTCCATATTTGACTCCTGACACAATCCAATTCAAGATTTTCCACAATATGTATTTTATCCTCAAATGCGTAGGATGTAAAACAAAATAAAATTTATATTTTCAAAGCATAGACGCGCATCTATATATAAAGTGCAACTGCTTGGATTCAGGCCAACAGAGCCTTATTCGCCGATCTGCTTAATGTTTCTTACACCTGCATTCATGCTGATCAAATAGAGCACCAGATCAGCTGCGCAGAGCAAAACAGCCTCGGCTCCGGCTGAAACCTGAAGAGGAAACGGCAGGAACAATCCGCCTGCAAGAAGTCCGCAAACCACGATCGTTATTCCCATACAGAATACCGTATTATAGTTTTCCCTGAGCGCAGACAGCGCATCGAGCCAGAAAAGCTTCGGGTTGAGGGAATCCAGGAGCATTCCGAGTTCAGTGACGAAGAATGCCGATGCGATCACAATAACAAGTGTGATGACCGCGGAAAGAATGTCAAATTCAGAGTAGATCACAAAGAAAGCAAAGAACGGAACCGTTCCGGCGAGAGTCCAGACCATGGCAGCCGCTGTCTTGATGTTCCATTGGAGCCTGTAGCTTACGGGAATGAACTTGATATAATCAAACCCCTTCCCTTCCCTCGAAAACGAATCGGAGCCCAGGCAGTTCATCGCGGCGGTCACCATGGTTACCGCCAGGATCACGGCCATGGCCACGGTCCTGTGAAACGGATCACTGTAATAAGCCGAAACAGCTGCTCTTCCAAGATCAGCTTTCATTATCTTCGCAAATATGAGCACAAACACCGGCCAGACGAAATTGGCGGCAACGCAGTTGGTCAAAAATGCCGGCGTTCTTACAAGGATACGCATTTCCTTAACAAAGAGCGACATTCCGGCATTCCTGCAAACGACCGGCATGGCAGAAGAAGCATTCTTCTGAACATGAGTCGTCTCGTTAAGCCTGGTTACAGATTCCATGTAAAACAGACGCGCACAGAAGGCAAGCAGCATAATGGACAAAAGACAAAGTGCGGCAAAGACCAGAACAGGCCATACGGATCCGTTGGCCATGAAATCCGCTATGAGTCCGCTCTGAGGGAAAACAACATCAAGTATCTTTACAAACAGTATGTTTGAAGCAGTTCCTTCGATAATGTAGATGACGATCTCGCTGATATCTATCGAAAGGAGCATCATGCCTCCGGCCGCCAGTATCAGGATTATTATCGCAAACGAGATCCTTCTGACAGTTTCCTTCTTTTTGATGAACCTGGTGAACGTCATAAGGAGCATTCCCGCAATTGCTATGACTGCCATCGGTATTACCGGAAGCAGGAAACCTGCCACAAGTGATATTATCCACTGCAGTATATTCATCGGGTGAGCCAGGCCGAAACCCGTGACGACTGCGATCACCACCGCAAACTGCATCATGTTCTCACCGATAAACACCGCCAGGAATCTCGAAAGTACAAGTTCTTCGGCTTTCAGCGGAAGCGGGAGAAGATATGAGATATCGTCTTCAAAATAAAGTTCATTGAAGATGACGTTTATACCGAACACCACCGTAAATATCGATATGAGGCCGTACATAAGCTTGATGCCGAATTCAGGGTGACCGGTCTGCATGAGGCCCTTTGTCAGGAAAAACGTGAAAAAGCCGGTCATAACCGTCACCGGGATAACGACAAAAAGAAGGACAAAAGCAGTAAAGCCCAGTATCCAGGCTTTACGTTTCTTGTTTCCGGCCTCCTCCATAGAGTTGGAGCGCATTATGACGGAAACGAGCCTTCTGATGATTAGCAGTCTCAATCTTTATGCCTCCGCTGTCATCTTAAGAAAGATCTTCTCGAGATCTCCGCCTTCCTCACCGTTCTTCAGAGCATCCATCGTACCGGTATAGATAAGCTTTCCGGTATCGATGATCATTATCCTGTCGCAGACCTTCTCCGCTATCTCGAGTACATGCGTGGAGAAAAGCACCGTGTTTCCTTTGTCGGCATGCTCTCTCATCATCCTCTTCAGATTGAATGCTGACTGGGGATCAAGGCCTACCATAGGTTCATCAAGGATCCATACCTTCGGATCATGGACCAGAGTTGCGATGATCATCGTCTTCTGGCGCATTCCGTGGGAATAGCCCGTCATTCTCTGTGAGAATACTGACTTTTCCATGCCGAACTGTTCGGCAAAATAATCTATCCGCTCCGCCCTGACATTCCCCGGAACGCCGTAGACATCAGCCATGAAGTTAATGAATTCATATCCGGTGAGTTTGACGAACATGTCGGGATTATCGGAAATGTAACCGATTATCCTTTTGCAGTCCAACGGCTTCTCTGCCATGTCATATCCGTTTATCACGACCTTGCCGGAATCAGGTCTTATGATCCCGGTGAGCATCTTGATCGTAGTGGTCTTGCCTGCACCGTTCGGCCCGATGAATCCGACTATCTCACCGTCAGCACAAGTGAAGCTTATGTTATCGGCGGCAACAGCCGCACCGGAATTGTAGGATTTTGACAGGTTAACCGCTTCGATCATATTGCGTTCTCCGTTTCAGTTAAACTCCTGTTTTTTCATGAAATCAGGTGTTTTGGTGTGCCTTAAGTCTCTTTCGTCCCTGAGAAGGAGCATAGGTCCCTCTTTCTTCTTTTCAACATCGGAATACTTGACCGCGAACCCGGTATCAAAATAAGTTTCCGCTCCCGGAGGAGACGCAAGGCTGTGAGAACTGTCCATACCGTACATGTTCCGGTCGTATTTCTCGCGTCGTTCGAGCATCTTAGGAAGGATATCGATCAGGAAATACAGAACTGCGCTGATCAAAAGTCCCACCAGCAATAACAGTATCGGATCTTTTATCCCTAAAGTCAGCATCTTCTCAGGAAGATTGCTTCTGCTTCTTGCGCCAAAGCGGAGCATAAACCAGCCAAAGGCGCCCAGAGCACCCGGAAGAGCATAAAGGAGCTTTCTTAGTTCAAAGTTTACCTGAATGGCTCTGCCTCTGGCATTACGGCCTACGTTCTCCATCGTTTCCCAGCCTTTTGCATAAGGGAACTCGCCTGAAACCTTGCCTGTCTGACCGTTAATGACGTACTGATAGGTACGGCCGCCGTACTCGTAGTGAAGGAACCACGCCGGAAGCATGCAGTACTTGATTGTGAAGTCCTTGAAAGCAGGCGCCGGATCATGTTCAACGACCCTGAAATGCTTAAAGCCGAAATCGACCATCTCGCAGATCTGCAGCGTATATCTGTCCAAGCGCCTGACTATTCGGTCATTCATGTCCTTAGGCTGCTGATCGTATTTTTCTGCATAGAAGCCCTGAAGATAAGCACCCGAAAAAGGCACCATTCTTGAGTAATCGTACGGTTCTGCAGCCTCCATGATGCGGTTGGCGATCTGCTTTTCGCCGTCGAAAGGAACATCATTGAGCTTGAAGGTAACAACACCGCTGACATCAAATGTATCGGCATCGTTAAGGATGACCGGGCCGCCGCTGTTGCTGGCTTTCTCCATCATGATACGGCCTTTTGCACGGCCCTCTTCCTTTGCCCTGTCATAATCTTCCTCAGTGTGGCCTACTCCGACGATCTTAGCCTTTACCGTGCATGAAATAAGCCATGTTGGAACATAGATGCCTGTTATCTTCTTTAATGTCTTCGCAGACGTGAAGTCACGCGGAAGATGCGCTATCCCTTCACAGTGCTGTTTAAACAGTTCCATTGCTTTGTTCTTGTCGATCTCAAACGGGACTATGTTATCCGGATGGAACTCTCTTGTGAGCCTTCTCGTGATAAGTGCCGGTGAACCGCAGAAAGTACATACCGTCGATGATGTGTTCTTGTCCGTAACGATCTGTGCGCCGCATGAGTTGCAGACGATCTCCACCCTGCTGCTGTCCTCATCCGAAAGTACGTCATCGATGCCGTACTCCTGTTCGGGATTGGACATACCCATAGACCACATCATGTCAAGCGTCTTAGGATCGAAAACGCATCCGCAGCTTAAGCATGAAAGGCCGTCAGCTCTCGGATTAAAGGTCAGGTTCGCACCGCAGTTTGGGCATTTCTTCGCATTTGACGAAAAGACGCTTATCGGGTCCTGATCTTCCGGCTGCGAGTTCTGCTGATTTGCCCACGGCGATCTAGTTGTCCACGGAGCGGCTGGCTTCTGTCTGTCCACCTTAGGCTCAAAATACTTTTTTACGCCGGTATCTTCTTCGAAAATCCCGGACATGTCATTTTCCGGTTCATTCCAATTCCCCATAAAAACCTCCGATAATCTATCTTTATTCCATGCCAATTATAATAAATTATCTTGAGGTGTTGTTCAATATAAGAAGGGCCACCCTTCCGGATGGCCCGACTTGCAAAAAGATCGTTCAGATACCGATATCAGACATTCTTGAATACGAATACCGTTGAACATTCGACAGTACTATCCGTGCCTGCGAATGACTTATATGTATCAGCGTATGCTTTAAGCGATTCAACCCTGTCAGTAAGCGGGATCAGATTATCGCTAATCATGTCGGATACGCGGTCAACTGCCTTATCGTCAAATTTCTTAAGGCCGCTGAGAAGTTCTTTCGAGCCGTTCAAGAGCTTGGAAGTTCCGTCCTCAAGCGTTCCGGTACCGTTGCTGAGCTTTTTCGCACCCTTGGCAAGCTGCTGTGAGCTTGTACTCAGCTTTGCCATTCCGGAATCAACCTTCCTGATGCCCGATGAAAGCTCATCCACTCCTGCAGTATATGCGTTAATGCCTTTGTGAAGGTCATCTGCGCCTTTTGCAGCTTTTCCTATTCCCGATGCAAGTACAGGATATGCCTGCATTGCAGTATTGATGTTTCCGTATCCGCTGTGCAGACCTGCAACGCCTTTCTCAAGTCCTGCATAAGACTTGTATACGGCTATCATCTGCTTCATGGTAGCAGCATCAAGTTCACCGGCTTCTACAAGCTTCTGGAGTTTGGCGGTCAGAGCAGCAATGTCCTTCTCGGATACAGAAACACTCTGTGTTACGGCATACATGCTGTCTATGGTCTTCTTAACGGTTGCGGAGCCGTCTGCCAGAGCTTTCGCATTTGCTGCCGAAGGCATCTTCTTGTCGATCGCGGAAAGCCCGTCATCGATAGCCTTTGCGCCCTTCCTGAGGGTATCATTGTTTGACTGAAGCTGAGCTGCGCCCTTGTTAAGAGTCTTTGTGCCTGCCGCGATCTTACCGGCGCCTTTAGAAAGAGCCGAAGCACCGTCAGACAGTGTTTTAGCGCCGTTATGAATGGTCTTTGCACCGGAGTTGATCTTGGAGACTCCCTCACGGAGATCTTCAGAACCGTCGATGAGCTTTTTCATTCCGTCGGTCATGTCATCCATATCCTTGCCGAGCTTTTCAGTATCGACCTTCTTATCGATGTCTTTAAGGTCAAATATCTTACCGACGGTGAGCGCGGTAAGCTCATCGCAGTCTTTGACATCGCATTCGATCTTAATGTTCTCAGGGATATCTATCTTCTGGGAGGTCTCATCTTTTTCCTTTTTACCGTTCAGGTCAATGGTATCGAGTCCAAGGCTTTCATAAAGACCCGGGAAACCGATCCCCATAACGATCGTATGATCACCGTCATTAACAGACTCGCCGTTCTCAACGGTAACGTTACGCACCTTGGAATTCTCAAGGATAAGTCCTGTCGACATTATGAACGGCATGTATATCGTGTGTTCTTTTCCGTCTTTTCCCTTAACGGCCTTCGACATGGAATTCCTGTAGCTGATGTCAATGACAAGATGTCCGCTCTTTCCTTTAAGGTCCGTTGCCTTGATCTTTGCTCCGTCAAGAGTGTATGTCAGTTCAACGTCAACAGGAGCTGCTTTTGTCGTGGTACCGCTGTAGAAAACATCCGCACCCTTTGCATTCCATGTTATGTTTCCGTTTTCGTTTTCCTGAAGAGTTGCATCGCCTTTTACCACCTCGATGCCTTCAAGTGAAGCAACATCCTTGACAGAAGCAGAACCGGATGGATTCTTGAGCCATTCGCTGACGATCGTCCTTGTTGTTCCGTCACCGTTCTTGATGATGTAGACCGTCTCAGTCTTACCGGCAGTTGTGCTGTGTTCGAGGGCAGCTATTTCCTCAGCCTTTGCCACGTCAGCAAGCATCTCGTTTTTTGCGACGGTTTCAGAATTCTTTGCGCCGCACCCGGCAACACAGGCCATCACCATGGACACGCTTACTGCGGCTGCCGCGAACTTTTTAAGACTCATATTCATATGTATCCTTCCTTTCTTTTTGCTCATATCTGGTGGGCTATATTGCCACCGGCGACCTTTTTCCTGTTCTTTTCTCTTTCAACACAGCACTTCATGCCTGCAGTAGTCCTTATGATGACCGGATCGAAAATGAGAAGCAGCGCAGGAAGAAGCAGTATTACCAGCACCATCGAGAGCAGTGCGCCTCTTGCCAGGAGCAGACATATCGAGGCGATCAGGTCGATGTTCGAATAGATCGCACATCCTATAGTTGCAGCGAAGAATCCCAGAGCCGACGAGAACACTGAATTGACCGAAGACTCAACCGCTGTCTTTACCGCAGCCTTGCGCCCGGCTCCGCCGATACGCTCGGTCTTGTATCTCGTGGTCATGAGTATCGCGTAATCGATCGTTGCTCCCAGCTGTATCGTGCCGACGCAGATAGATGCGATAAACGGCAGCGTGGTTCCCGTATAGTAAGCAATAGACATGTTCAGATATATGGCAAGTTCAACCACCGTGACAAGAATGAACGGGATCGACACTGATCTGAGCACTACGAGGATCAGGACGAATATCGCTCCGATTGAAACGGCAGAAACGACCTTGAAATCCCTGTCAGTCATGTGAATGAGATCCTTGGTGGCAGGTGCCTCACCGATGAACATCGCATTGCTGTCATACGCTTTAACGATCTTGTTGATCTCATCGCACTGCGCATTCACTTCATCAGTTGCGACCTGATACTTCGAAGATATCAGCAGAAGCTTGTATTTATCGCTCTTGAATTCCTTCGTTTTTTCAAAGGTGATGACATCGTCCGGGACAAGTGAACCCTGGATTGAATCGAGTCCGACTGCAAATTCAACGCCTTCGACATTTTTGATGTCATCGAGCATCTTCTTCGTCTCCTGCGCAGGCTGATCAGCATCCGCAAGGATCATGCAGACTGAGTTCATGTCATAGGACTTTTCGAGAGCCTTATTTGCCTGAACGCACTGAAGCGTTTCCGGAAGGCTGTTGTCCAGTTTATAGTAGACACCGATCCTGCTGTATCCGTAAACCGCAGGGATCCAGCACAGCAGAAGAATTATCGCCGCAGGGATGTATCCTTTGTCGAAAAACTTTGCCAGGCCCTTTGACGGAAGCCTCAATGTAAAACTGTGCGTTGTCTTTTCGATCAGCTTGTCACATGCAAGTATCATCGAAGGCAGGATCGTAACACATCCGACAACTCCGAAGACAACGCCTTTAGCCATGACAATGCCCATATCCAGGCCGAGTTTGAACGTCATGAAGCACATCGCAAGGAAGCCTGCGATCGTAGTCAGAGAAGAACCCGTGACCGATGTAAGCGTAGCTGATACGGCATGCGCCATTGCATCTTCCTTGTTTTCGTACAAAGCCTTCTGCTCAACATAACTGTGATAAAGGAAAATGGAATAATCCATCGTTACACCGAGCTGCAGGATTGCGACGAGCGCCATTGTTATGAAGCTCATTTCACCGGTGACGAAATTCGAACCGAGGTTATAGACGATCGTCATTCCTATATCAGCCAGAAACAGGACCGGAACGATATAAGAATCCATCGTAAGCATCAGAACGATAAGTGCTAGGGCGACCGCTATGGCCGTGTATACCGGAGTCTGTTCCTGCACAAGATCTTTCGTATCGGTTACCACAGCCGCCATGCTCGATAACAGGCACTGCTTTCCGGCAACTGCGCGGACATCTTTAATAGCTTTCATCGTTTCTTCCGATGAACTCGTGCTGTCAAAGAAGATGAACATCAGGCATCCCTTGCCGTCTTTAGAATAGAAGATGTCCTTAATGTTTCCCGGCAGCATTTCAGCAGGTATCTCTCCGCCGGTCAGCGAACTGTAGCATATTACACTTGCAACATGATCCACTTTGGTGAGTTTTTCTTCCATCTTTATCTGGTCAGCAGTCGAAAGACCGTCGCAGACAAAGATGCCGTACGCACCCTTGCCGAAATCATTAAGAAGGATGTCCTGCCCCTTCATCGTCTCGATGTCATCGGGAAGATAATAAAGGATATCGTAATTGATCCTTGTATTAAGGAATCCGATTACGGCAGGGATCAGCAATAAGACTGACAGAATGAGTATCAGCCTGCGGTGCTTTACCACTCCTTTTCCGAATCTGAGCATTTTATTTCACCTCGAAATATTTTTGACCATCGGTCATTAATTACAACCTCAATATATCACTTTTTGACCAGTAGTCAATATTTTTACGAAAAATTCTTGACCGCAGGTCAATTTTTGTATATAGTGTCATCATCAGTGAAAAAGGAGGTTTCCGGGTTTGGGCAAAGCAGAGGAAAACAAAAAGATCAAGCGCAATTCACTGCTGCTTCAGTCTTATAAGCTCTTTACCACCAAAGGTATTTCCGATACCTCTATTTCGGATATCGTTAACAGTGCCGGCGTCGCAAAAGGAACCTTCTACTTTTATTTCAGGGACAAGCAGGACATAATCGATCACCTGATCGCCCACAAGTCAGAGCATCTTCTCAAGACAGCAATCGAAAGACTCAGAAGACACTCGAATGCAAACCCGGGTCTTCCCGTTGAGGAAAAGATCATCGTAATAGCTGACAGCATCATCACCGATCTCGAAAAAGATCCGAAACTGGTAAAGTTCCTCAACAGGAATCTTAACTTCGGATTCTATGTAAAAGCTTATCAGGATGAGAACCTCATCCCCGGCGTTCCGGTAAAAGAAGCATACGACAAGATAATCAGTTCAAACGGTGACGTCTGGAAGAATTCAGAACTCATGCTCTATACGATAATCGAACTCATCTCGAGCAGCGTGCATGACATAATAATCAGCGGTACGCCCTGCAGTCTCGAGACTTACAAGCCGTACCTGTTTGATTCGATAAGAGCGATAGTCGCGACTTTCAGAGTCTGAATCAGGAAAAAATAACGCCCTGCATCTCTGCAGGGCGTTTGTCATTACTGAAGTTTCATATCTCCGTCTTTTATCCACTTGAGCTTTCTCATGATCTCACTGAAGAGAAGTGAAAGAAGCGCGGGAGCGATTATGCAAATGACGGCCATTCCGACCCATGCCATCGGCGAGAGCGTTCCCGACTTGCTCATTGCAGAGAAACATCCGATGGGGCCAACCATTCCGCATGTACCCATACCAGCTGAAACGCCTGTGCATTCAAGCTTGAATACCATTGTGGAAATAGGGCCTGTAATCGCAGATGCAAGTGTTGCGGGGATCCAGATCTGAGGATGCTTTACGATGTTGGGCATCTGGAGCATTGATGTACCGAGGCCCTGTGAAACGATTCCTCCCATCTTATTCTCTCTGTAAGAAGCAACGGCAAAACCGATCATCTGTGCGCAGCATCCGGCAAGTGCGGCGCCGCCAGCAAGACCGGTGATTCCGATCGAAGCACAGATAGCGGCACTGGAGATCGGGAGCGTAAGGATGATGCCTACGACAACCGATACGATGATGCCCATAATGAAAGGATGGAGCTGTGTAGCCGTATTGATGAATGTTCCGAGCCAGTTCATTGCGACTGCGATCGCGGGACATGTCAGATAAGCTATGAGATATCCGACTCCGAGCGAGACGATCGGAGTTACGAGGATATCGACCTTTGTCTCTTTGGAGATCATCTTACCGATCTCAACAGCAAAGATAACAGCGACGAAAACGCCCAAAGGACCCGCTGAGAAAGACGGTGTGGGATTCTTGATGTAGATCGCGGCTTTATCGAACAGGTATCCCGGATAGCCGTTTGCAAAAGCCCCTACACATGCTGCACATGCAGTTACGAGCATAGGTGCCTTAAGCGCAGCTGCGATACCGACTGCAATGGCAGCTCCGGTAACCGGCGAGTTGGCGCTGGTGATATAACCTACGACATGCATGAAGTGCGCAAGTCTGTGGAAGAATGCCAGATCGATCATGTCGATATAGTTTGCTGCCGTTGAAAGGATCGTACCGACAAGAAGTGATGCAAAAAGGCCCTGAGCCATTCCGCTCATTGCGTCAACGAAATATGTTTTCGCTGAGATGTTAACATCCTTCTTTTTAAGGAATTGCTTAAAAGTGAGTTTTTCTTTTTTCTTACCCATTTTCTTCCCCTCCGCTTTTAATAGCAATTCAAATTCTATAAAAACGGTAAATCTTGTTCAATGTAATAATCGTTGAAATAAAAGGTCTGATAAAGCATTTTTATAGTATTATTGGCAACTTATGTAAAAATCAGTTAGCGCATGCATACCGGTAATGTTGCATTATGTTACCAAATGGTGTAAATTTACACTATATCATCTTTGAGGTGCAATATGTCCAGGAATACTTCCAAAACCGGTAAGATACTTAAGATCGTCCTGACGGCTGTGATCTCAATTCTTCTGGTCTTCATCCTGCTCATCACCGGAATAACCGTCTATGAGGCCACTCCTCACAAAAGGCATTTCAACAAAGTCATGCTCGTTTCAAACAATAAGTATGACGGCCTCTATCTTTACCATGTGAGCAACAACAGCGGAAAAGTATTTATCCTGAGGACATCGACCGATCTAAGGGAGATCTTTTCATCTTCCGAAGATGATCCTTTTGATCTCGGAGAACATGATCTGACGGTCAAAGCTACAGGAATGGAGATCTTCAGGACCGATTTGAGCGGGATCAGTCTATCCTATCCCACCATCGTTTATGAGTATGTCAGCGGACAATGACCTGCCGTTCGATATAGCCCGCAACGTCAAAATCGAATACTTCTTCCAGCATTTCGGGCGTGATAACCTCGCTGCTGGGCCCGTCGGCCAGGATCGTCTTATTCTTCAGGAACACAGTTCTGCTGCAGATGCTCCGTGCCTGACCCAAGTCATGGAAAACAGCCACAACCGTATTCCTGACATCGCCGTACGGCGTTGACGTCTTTCCTTCAGCCCACTTGCCGAGATAATCACAAAGTTCGGCACGGTACTTAATATCGAGGCTGCTGCCCGGTTCATCAAGGAACAGAAAAGGCGTTTCCTGCGCATATGTTCTCGCCAGCAGGACTCTCTGAAGCTGTCCTCCCGAGAGCTCGCCGAGAAGTCTGTCCTTGAACTCATATACGCCGCAGTTTTCCATGCATTCTTTGGCATATTCCCTGTCCCTGGTCGTGAAGCTCCCGAAAAGACCGTTTGACCTGGCATATCTTCCGAGAAGGACCGTCTGATAGACAGTGTACTGGAAATACATCTCACCAGCTTGCGGCATCAGAGCCACGAGCTGTGCAACATTCTTACGCTTCATCTTTGAAATATCTTTTCCGTCTATCGTGACACTGCCGCCGAAATCCATAAGGCCGGCCATCACACGCAGGAGCGTGGTCTTGCCGCAGCCGTTCCTTCCGCCGATAAATACGCTGTCGCCTTCCTTTATCGAAAGATCGATGTTTTCTATGACCTTTTCGCTGCCATAGCCGGCTGAAACATTACTGAGCAGCAGTTCCATCAGATCTTCCTCTTTCCCTTCGCAAAGAAGACATATGCAAAGAAAGGCGCGCCGACAAGCGCGGTAACTGCACCGACGGGTATCTCGCGCGGTGATAGAACCGTTCTTGCAGCAAGGTCACAGAGCGCCATGAAAGCTCCTCCGTATACAAACGACATCGGCAATACGATCCTGTGGGAAGGTCCGAATATCTTCCTGACGACGTGAGGCGCTGCCAGATCGATAAATCCGATCACGCCGGCAAATGCAACGGAAACGCCTGTCAGGAGCGCAGCGACAAACATCGCGAGCACTTTTGTCCTCGTAACCTCAACGCCCATCGCGCTCGCCTGAAGTTCACCGAACGTAAGGATATCCAAACGTCCTGACAACAGGAAAAGAATAATGAAACCCGTAAGACCTGTAACAAAAAGAATGGCACAGTGTGTCCAGTTCCTCGCAGAGAAGGAACCCGTCATCCACAGCCAGAGCTGCTTGCTGCGGTCCCCGTAGAACGTCATCATGAAGTTAAGTATTCCATTGACAAAAAGCGACAGGACCATTCCGATCAGTACTATGGTCTGATTCGAAACACTCCTGTCGATTCTTGATGCCAGAAGTATCGACAGCATTACCGTCAACAGGCCGAAGATGAATCCTGCGAACGGAAGCATGAATCCTTCAAGTCCTGAGAAAGTGAACCCGCAGAGAAGGACAAGGCCGGCACCAAGTGAAGCGCCGGAAGAAACTCCGAGGGTATATGAGGAAGCCAGAGGATTCTGGAGCACAGCCTGCATTACCGCTCCGCTGACGGAAAGTGCCCCTCCGACAAGAAATGCCGTGATCGCGCGCGGCATGCGGATTGTCCAGAATATCGAATCCGTCATGGGATCGACTTCAGCCGGCAGAGGTCTGCCGGTAATATGGCTTCCTATTATCTTGAGCAGATCTGAAACGGAAATATAAACACTTCCGGCTCTTATTGCCAGAAGCAATATAAACAGGCAGGCCGCAAGGGATAGCACGATGCCAATCCCCGCGGCCTTCCGGTTGGTTTTTCTGTTGTCAGGTATTCCCTGCTCTTTCATCTTTTACATAAGATCAGGCAGCAGCCTTTGTAGTCTCGCCGGTTCCGGCAATTCCCTTGATCTTCTCAACAGTGTCCTTGAGAGCCTGTTCAATGCCCTTTGAAAGATCAGAGAAGATATCCGGATAGATATCCTTGACCCACTCAAGCGCAGCATCAACGATATGGTTGTTGGGCTGCATGGAAAGATTAGGATCTACCTTGTAAACTTCGTTGTTCTTAACTGCATTGACGTTTTCCCATCCCTTGAGAGCCTTGATCTCCTTGACGGGATCCTCAACATAATCAACATTTGTGAGGATAACGTCAGGATTCATCTTAACCGCATCCTCGATAGAAATGGATACCCAACTCTTCTGATCGCCGCATACGTTCTTTGCACCGATCTTGGTAAGCATCTCGTCCATGTATGTACCGGAACCGAAAGTATAGATCGTCGGCATGTCGGATGTCGGAATGCTCATCATGAACAGAACTGTCTTGTGCTTTTCAGCGGGGATCTTATCGCAAGCTGCTGAAATAAGTTTGAATGAAGCGTCCATTGCGGTAACAAGAGCTGCAGCCTCAATTCCCTTTCCGGTGCAGTTGCCGATGAACTTGATATCTTCGCCGATATCAGCGATCGATGCAGATGAAGGAATGTCAGCAACACAGATGCCTGCATCAACAAGAGGCTTAAAAGGTGATGCACCGCCGACAGAGCTCATGCCGGATGTGAATACCAGATCAGGCTTAAGAGCTGCGATAGCTTCATTGTCAGGGTTCATCATGTCAAATGTCTTGACTCCTGAAGGAAGATAATCCTTGTAAGTCATTGAGTTGGTATCGACAGCTACGATCTTGAGTGCGAGACCGAGATCGATAAGAACTCTTGTCGTTGAAGGTGACAGTGAAATGATCGATTTGACTTCTGAAGGAACCTTGATGTCATTTCCGCTGCGGTCCTTTGTCGGAACAACGCCTGCTCCGGTTACGGAGTTGACTATTTCTTTTTCAACGGACTCAAGGCCGCTGACGTCTGTATTCTTTACGAGTTCTTTGACTTTCTGCGCATTTTCAGCGTTGCAGGCAGTAAGGCTGCCGAGCGCCATGACGCCGCAAAGCAAAGCTGATACGATCTTTTTTCTCATTTCTTTACTCCTTTTGTTCCAAAAATCAAGGCAATTATATATCATTTTGCATTTTGCGGTATACTCTATAAGTTATCAATAAATTGAAATAGCGAAAGGCAACATTCTATGAAGATTACCGATATATTGAGCAGCAGCAAGCCCACGATATCTTTCGAGGTATTTCCTCCCAAACAGGAGTCCGGACTCGAGTCGGTCAAGGCAGCCGCCGGTGCCATAGCGGCAATGAACCCTTCCTTCATGTCTGTTACCTACGGTGCGGGCGGATCTACCAGCAAGCTTACTGTTGAGGTCGCATCAGACATCACAAACCTTCATAACGTTCCGGTCCTTCCGCATCTCACATGCGTTGCTTCGACCAAGGAACATGTAAGATCCATGCTCAAGCAGATCCACGAGAACAACATCGACAACATAATGGCACTGCGCGGAGATCTGCCCAAGGACGGTGTCATCTGCAACGATTACAAGCACGCATCCGACCTCATCGCAGACATCAGATCCATCGATCCCGATATATGCATCGGCGGCGCATGTTATCCTGAGGGACACATCGAGTGCGAGCACAAATCGGATGACATTGACTTCCTCAAGCTCAAAGTCGATGCGGGATGCAATTTCCTTACAACGCAGATGTTCTTCGACAACAACATCTTCTACAATTTCCTGTACCGCATAAAGGACAAAGGGATCAATGTCCCGGTCCTCCCCGGCATCATGCCGATAACGACAGCAAAGCAGCTTTCGCGTTCGGTCGCGCTTTCCGGCACCAACGTTCCTGAAAGATTCAGAGCTATCGTTGACCGTTTCGGTGACGACCCCATTGCAATGCGTCAGGCAGGAATCGTTTACGCATGCGAACAGATAATCGATCTTATCGCAAACGGTGTCATTCATATCCACGTGTATTCGATGAACAAGCCCGATGTTGCAAAAGACATCCTGACAATGCTTAACGGCATTATCGGTTAAGAGGTTGAATATGCCGTTAGGAGTTTCGATCCCCGAAAACGAAGTCAAACGATACATGGGCTACAGAGGCCCGGTTGACGTGTCGCCCGAAACGGATGCAATGATAAAAAAGGCTGTCAGCTTTCTGGAAAAAGGCTGTTCCCCTAAATATGTATCCAAAGCATTTCCGGTAACCGTTGAAGGTTATTCCGTTAAACTTGCCGATATTGTCATCGAGAGCCGCGCACTTGCCAGAAACCTCGCAGGCTGTACAGAATGCGTTTTGTTTGCAGCCACGGCCGGAATGGCCTGCGACATGCTCATAAAGCGTGCGGCTGTTACTTCATCCGCATATGCATCATGCTGCCAGGCTGCAGGCGCTGCTGCGATAGAAGCTTACTGCGATCTTATCAACGAAAAGATAAAGAGCGAATATGAAGCGAAAGGGCTTTTCGCCCGTCCCAGGTTCTCACCTGGATACGGCGACCTCTCGCTGGAACACCAGAAGGACTGGTTCAGACTTCTGGACATTACCAGGAACACAGGCATTGAACTGACAGACTCGCTTCTGATGGTGCCGACCAAATCGGTCACCGCGATAATCGGTCTGTCCCCCGACAGGCTCCCCTGCGTCAAACAGGGATGCGAAGCCTGCACAATGTCCCAGACCTGCGCTTTTTCAAGGAAGGAATGAAAAATGTCACTTAAAGAACGACTTGGAAAAGAATGGCTTTTCTGCGACGGCGGAACCGGAACCATCCTTCAGGAAAAAGGCCTTAAAGGCGGAGAGCTTCCCGAGACATGGAACCTTACACGCCGTGATGATATCAAGGCTGTGGCACGCGCATATTTTGATGCCGGCTGCAACATCGTCAACACCAACACTTTCGGTGCCAATTCTTTCAAATACGACAACGTGTCAGAGATCGTCACGGCTGCAGTAAAGATCTGCCAAGAAGCAAGACACGAAGCCGGAAGAGACAACGACGCTTACGTCGCCATCGATATCGGACCTACCGGAAAGCTCTTGGCTCCGATGGGAGATCTTCCCTTCAACGATGCTGTCAGGATCTTTTCCGAGGTGATCAAAGCCGGCGCTGAAGCAGGCGGCGACCTCGTTCTCATCGAAACGATGAGCGATTCATACGAAGCCAAGGCTGCCGTTATCGCAGCACACGAAACCTGCGATCTTCCAGTCATCGTAACCACAGTATATGATGAGAGCGGAAAGCTCCTTACAGGCGGAAGCGTTGAAGGCACCGTTGCAATGCTCGAAGGACTCAAGGTCGATGCGATCGGTGTCAACTGCGGTTTCGGACCTGATAAGATGATCCCCATCGTAAAGCGCCTTGCGGCCTGTTGCTCGCTTCCGATCGTAGTCAACCCCAACGCGGGACTTCCCAGGACCGAAGGCGGAAAAACCGTTTTCGATGTCGGCCCGGATGAATTCAGTTCGATAATGAAAGAGATCGCTTCGCTCGGCGTCCATGTCATGGGCGGATGCTGCGGAACCACGCCCGCACACATGGCAGCACTGATCAAAGAAGTATCTCCCCTGCCTTTCAAGGAACCTGTAAAGAAGCACGGAACATACGTTACGAGCTTTTCAGAATGCGTTGAGATCGGACCTAAGCCCGTCATCATAGGCGAAAGGATCAATCCTACGGGCAAGAAGAGATTCAAGCAGGCTCTCCGTGACAATGATGTAGACTACATACTTACCGAAGGCCTTAAGCAGGAAGAAGCCGGTGCTCACATTCTTGACGTCAATGTCGGACTGCCTGAGATCGACGAGCCTTCCATGATGGAAAACATCGTATTCAAGCTCCAGTCAGTCACCACTCTTCCCCTTCAGCTCGATACCACCGACATCGAAGCTTTGGAGCGCGGAATGAGGATATATAACGGCAAACCGATGATCAACTCCGTAAACGGAAAACGCGAGATCATAGAAGCCGTAATGCCCCTCGTGGCAAAATACGGCGGTGTCCTCGTCGGTCTGCCTCTTGATGAGGACGGCATTCCCGAAACATCCGACGGAAGGATAAAGGTAGCGCAAAAGATCTATGAAGCCGCTGACGAATACGGCATTTCAAGAGATGACATCGTGATCGACGGTCTCGCCATGACGATATCATCCGATTCGACTTCAGCGATCGCGACACTCGATACCGTACGCAGGATAAGAGACGAATTCAACGGACATTCGATCCTCGGCGTATCAAACATTTCATTCGGTCTTCCCGCCAGAGAACTCATCAATTCGCACTTCCTCACGATGGCAATGCAGAACGGTCTTTCCTGCGCGATCATAAACCCGTGCAACGACCACATGATGGCTTCTTACCGTTCATACTGCGCGCTGATGAACAAAGATCCCCAGTGCCTCGGATTCATCAATGCGTACTCTGAATACAAATCCGACGGAACGTTCGGCGGAGCATCGGCAGGTGCTGCTGGCACCGCGGCTTCCGCTACGTCTTCAGCAAAGCTCTCACTCGCGGAATCCATCGAAAGAGGCGTTACTGGACGTGCCGCAGAAGCAATGCAGGAAGGCATTTCAGCCGGAACCGATCCTCTTGAGCTGATCAACAGCGAACTCATTCCTGCACTCGACAAGGTCGGACAGGGATTCGAAAAAGGTACCGTCTTCCTTCCCCAGCTCTTAATGAGCGCAGACGCCGCAAAGGCTGCTTTTGAAGTAGTAAAGCAGTCCATGGCGGACAAGCCCAGACAGGTAAAGGGCAAGGTCATCCTTGCAACCGTAAAGGGTGACATCCACGACATCGGAAAGAACATCGTCAAGGTCATGCTCGAAAACTACGGCTACGATGTTATCGATCTCGGTAAGGATGTCGCTCCCGAGACCATAGTGGATGCCGCGATAAAAGATGACGTAAAAGTCGTCGGCCTCTCTGCGCTGATGACTACCACCGTCGTTTCGATGGAGGAAACCATAAAGCTTCTTCGCGAAAAGAAGCCTGATACAAAAGTCGTTGTCGGCGGCGCGGTAATGACACAGGAATATGCGGATAAGATCGGCGCAGACGCTTATTCCAAGGATGCCATGCAGACAGTAAGATACTGCGATGAAGTATTTGGAGTTCAATAATGAATGACGAGAAAACACTGACGTTTAACAAGACGGCCGGGATCATAAGCATTGTCATGGCATGCATTTTTGCTGTGACTTTCGTGATAGGCACATTCACCGATCACAAGATCGCACCGGTCCTTTTCTCCGACAGCAATATGGGTGCGCTCATAGTCTCAACAGTCGGAATCTATATTTTCTGCGCTTTCTACGCATTCTTTTTCGGTGCGCTCTTCAGTCAGGCGGTCAACCTTCCCAAGGAGAATAAAAAACGCACCTTATACATTGTTCTGGTCATAGTTACCGGTCTAGTCGCACTTCTGATCTGCGGCGGATCCGTACTGGACATCAACAATCTCGGAGGTATCTTTCCCGTTGTCCAGAGAAACGTTCCCCAGATGATCATCATGCTGATCGCAGGACTTCTGCCCATCTCAGCGATTGGATACTTTTCATGCAAAAAAAGATCAGATGCCTTGCTCGTCAAGCATCTGCTTCTTGTCCTTTCCGCAATGACAGTTTCGTTCTTTCTCTATGAACTCGTTAAGATGGGACTTCCTCGTCCGAGATACCGTCTCATCGCAAAGGGACACGAAGGGATAGATTTCCACAAATGGTATGACCCTGTAAAAAACAAGGCTGAGCTCATCGCAAAGCACGGGATCAACAAAGATGATTTCAAATCATTCCCCAGCGGCCACACATCAAACAGTATCATGAACATAACGCTCTTTCCTGCACTGGGTCTGGTATACCCCAGGTTAAGACAGAGATCCATGCTGCTCCTCGTTATGGGACTCTGCGTCGGTATCGCGGTCCTTCTTTCGAGAATGGTACTGGGAGCCCACTTCCTGAGCGACGTTTCATGCGGCGGATTTACGGCATCTGTCGTATCAGCCGTTTACTACAGGCTTTATAAGAAGATCAGCTGATAGAGATAACCTTGTAGTCCTTATCTTCGACGGCTTTCTTAAGAACGCCGTCTTCAACTGCGCCTGAAAGCGTGACTACCGCGGTGCCTTCAGTATGGGAAACCTCAGCTGACTGTACTCCCTCGATTGCCTCAAGAGCTTTCTTGACGCTTGCTTCGCAGTGTCCGCACATCATGCCTTCGATCTTCATGGTCTTTGTCATACCTTTATCCTCCCTGATAGTTGTTTTTTTCTCATTAGCCTCTTCAGAAGGCTTATTGATATAGAGCTTTACGAGATTCAGCCTTAATGCATTCATGCATACCGTGAAGCTGGAGATGCTCATCGCCGCTGCACCGAAGACCGGTGACATTGAAAGTCCCAATGCCGAATAAGCGCCCGCCGCAACAGGTATCAGCAATACATTATAAAGGAAAGCCCAGAAAAGATTCTCATGAATGTTTCTGATAGTCTTCCTCGAAAGCCTGATCGCGGCTGCGACATCCCTGAGCGAAGTCTTCATGAGCACTATGTCAGCCGCATCTATCGCAATGTCAGTACCGGAACCGACAGAAACGCCCGTATCTGCTCTGGTAAGCGCAGGAGCATCGTTTATGCCGTCTCCGACCATCATGACCTTACCCTGCTCCTGAAGTTTTCTGATGACCTCTTCCTTGCCGTCAGGCATGACTCCTGCAATGACCTCGTCGACTCCGGCTGCTCTTCCGATCGCCTTTGCAGTGCGTTCATTGTCACCTGTCAGCATTACTACCCTGATGCCCAGGTCTTTGAGTTCCTGAACGGCTTGCGGTGTGTCAGGTCTTATTGCATCAGCTGCAGCGATCATGCCGAGAAGTCCGTTTTCAGAAACAAAGAACATTGGTGTCTTTCCTTCTTCCTCGAGCCTTATGACAGTACCTTCGAAATCTTTCGTGATCTTGTCACCCATCGCAGAATAACTGCCGGCGGTATATGTCATTCCGTTTATCTTTCCGGTAACTCCGCGTCCGGGAACTGCTTTGAAATCCTCGATCTGAAGTATACCCGTGCTTCTTGATCTGCAGTAATCTGAACATGCCTTTCCGAGAGGATGTTCGCTTCCGCTCTCCAATGCAAAGACTATCTTCAGGAATTCGTCTTCGGAGATCCCGTTCGCAGTTATAACGTCAGTAACTTCCGGAACGCCTTTTGTCAGAGTGCCGGTCTTGTCAAAGACCGCTATCGTCGTTTTTCCCGCACATTCAATAGAAGCCGCAGTCTTGAAAAGGATCCCGTTCCTGGCTGAAACTCCGCTGCCGACCATTATCGCTACGGGCGTTGCAAGTCCGAGTGCACACGGACAGCTGACGACAAGAACGGCTATCGCATGAGTAAGCGCCGATTCGATGGCAGCGCCGGTCATCATCCATATCACGAACACTGCCAGAGCAATTATCATGACTCCCGTTACGAAAACGCCTGATACTTTGTCTGCGATCCTCGCGATCGGTGCCTTTGAAGCCGAAGCATCACTGACAAGCTTTATTATCTGCGCAAGCGTTGTGTCTTCACCGACTTTCTCCGCCCTGCACTTTATGAATCCCGTCCTGTTGATGGTGGCAGCGGAAACCCTGTCACCCGCATTCTTGTCGACCGGAACGGATTCTCCTGTCAGCGCAGATTCATCTATTGCCGTACTGCCTTCGATTATTATTCCGTCAACGGGAACAGAACCGCCCGGTCTTACGGCGAATACATCTCCAACCTTAACCTCATCGATCCCGACGGTAACTTCTTTGCCGTCCCTTAAGATCACCGCGGTCTTGGGAGCAAGCTTCATAAGGCCTTTGAGCGCATCGGTCGTCCTTCCCTTGGAGATCGATTCGAGCAGTTTTCCTATGGTTATGAGAGTTACGATCATGGCAGCGGATTCGAAATAAAGTCCGCCGTGAGCTTTTCCGGATGCCATCGCAAAAAGAACTGCGATGCTGTAAACAAAAGACACTCCCGAACCCATTGCGACAAGCGTGTCCATATTCGGGGCAAGATGTAAGACGGCCTTAAATCCTCTTGTGAAGAACTTGCCGTTTATGACCATTACGACTGCAGCTATCACCATCTCTATGATGCCGAGCACTACATGGTTATCTCCTATGCCGAAAGGCGCGGGCCAGCCGAACATCATTACTCCCATGGAGAAATACATGAGCACCGCAAGGAAAATAAGAGACGAGAGCATGCGCTTTTTCAGTGCGGCAGTCTCCCTGTCCTGCACAGGTCTTTCAGAAGATCTTTTCGACGGATCAGCTACCGATGCGCCGTAACCCGCGTTTTCGACGGCTTTGATCACTTCTTCGGAAGAAACGGATCCGGTGACCTGCATCGAATTGGTCAGAAGCGATACTTCACATGATGAAACTCCTTCAAGCGAAGACACGGCTTTCTCGACGTGTGCCTGACACGCCGCGCAGCTCATACCCGTAACATCATATCTCGTCTTGTTTTCTGACATATATACCCGCAGTTAGGATAGCCTAACCAACCGTTCCCGTCAAATCTTATCTCATTATTATTGCGTATTTTCAAGATTGTTAACACAAATTCCTCTTATATTTTGTAAGATTAGGTTATAATTTTCCGCATATTTGCAGGAGGATGGATTTATGACTGACAACAATGAAGCAAATAAAGATAAAACAACCGCAGTACCTGAACAGGCTCAGGCAAGTCAGGTTTCTCCCGAAGCAGGTCAGAAACTGGATCTGCAATCTGAAGATCAGCTCGAACAGCAGTCAAAAAGGGATCTGACCAAGATCACCGTCAGAGGAAAGACCATAAAGGTCTCCACAATGATCAGATGGGCAGTCATCCTTCTCATCTATCTTTTCATCACCAATCCGAGAATAATCCCTTTCCTTCCCGCAGAAGCCAAGAATACGATAACCGCTGCGTGGAAAGACATTTTCGGCGATGTCGAAAAGATCTCCGGGTCTTTTACGTTTAACTGGGCGACTCTCTTCCAGATCATCGCCATAATCCTCATGATGATCCTGATAACTTCCGTTTTCCGCTTCATCGTGCAGCACATTCACCCCAAGACAAACAAAGGCAAGTCTGCCCTCTCCCTGCTGAATTCAGCCATAAGCTATATCACCGCATTCGTATGTTTCTTCTGGTGCCTGTCCGCATTCGGCATCAACCTCACCGCCATCCTCGCAAGCGTCGGGATCGTTGCCCTGATCATCGGTTTTGGTGCCCAGAGCCTCGTGGAAGACCTTGTAACAGGCATCTTTCTTGTATTTGAAGACCAGTTCAACGTGGGCGACATAATCGAAGTAGGCGGCTTCAGAGGCGTAGTCGACTCCATCGGTATCCGCACCACCTCCATCCGCGACATGGGCGGCAATATCAAGATCATAAACAACTCTGATCTCCGAAATATCCTCAACCGTTCGACAGCGTTAAGCTTCGCCACTACGGAAGTCAGTGTTTCATACAGCACTGACTTAGAGGAAGTAGAGCCTAAGATCAAGGAATACATCCCTTCTCTCAAGGCAAAGTATCCTGATCTTTTCGTTGAAGAACCGACATATCTCGGAGTCCAGGAACTTGCAGACAGCGGCGTCATTCTCAAGTTCGGCGCACGCGTTCAGGAAAAGGACATCTACAAGGCTCCGCGTATCCTCAACCGCGAGATCAAGATTTTCTTCGACAAGACAGGCATCGAGATCCCGTTCCCTCAGGTCGTCGTACACAGATCCGAGAACTGACATATCTATGGAAGAAGATTTTTTCGATACATTCGATTACTATAACGCGCCACCTCCGCGTGAAAGTGCTGCTCCGCCGCCGGAAGAAGCATCTGTACCCGCTCCTGAAGATGAGTTCAACGAGCAGGTCCATACGACTGCGATCAAGCACAAAAAGGCTAAATCCATCGCTGCCATGCTCGCCTTAAGCGGACTCGCACTTTCGTTCATGACACCCGGAGCATCCTTGATCCCGTCTGCAGATGATCTGTCGTCTGAAAGCACCGTGATCGAATCATCAGTACCGGAAAGCAACGTAACCGGTCCGGAAGTCTCAGCTGTCGCAACAACTGCTGCAACACCGACGCCGGCTCCTACGCCTGTTCCGCTTCCGACGGAAGACCTTGGCCTCAGGCTCGACTCTTTCAAGATGTATCCGCTGGACAAAGGTTATCTTGCCGAGATCAGGTTCACTCTTGCAACGAACAGCGGGACCGTCCTCTCTTCCATAACCGGAACACTGGACTCCGACCTTTTCATTTATGACGGCTATAACAGCAAGACCAAGAAGGTCAGATCACATTACGAGAAGTACCATCAGGACTTCAGCATGGAAACCGCAGGCCTCGCAACCGGTTCAGGCGTAAACAACACTGAAAAACAGTATACGGCTTTCGTCAAAGTCCCGGTCGATGCAACAAGCGAAGACAAGTTCTCACTTACGCTCACGGTCTCCAACACCCTCAACGGGAAAAAGACCGAAGACAAGACCGCATCATTGAAGGATATAGCGCTCTGGAATGATAGCACCGATACATACGCGGCTTACATGGTTGACGTGGAAACGGCAAAGAACGGCAGTTCATTCGAACTCACTGTTACCCCGAAAGACGGTGTGACCGTTAAAGGGCTGAGCATCACAGGCATTGATATCTTTGCGAAAAAAGGAAGCTCGTTTCTGGAACTCAAAGACTGCAAATATGAGGTTGCCGGCAGCCGCATAACCGTCTCTTCGAAAAAGAAGAGTGTCCCGTCAAACGGCGATCTCTACTATAAGATCCTCGTTGAATTCGAGATGACCGATTCCGCAGGAACCACTTTCACCGGCAAGGGCCGTTTCAACGGCAGTTTCCATTTCTGACTTATTTCAGGCTTAAGAACATAATGTTGTATAATTAGCATGGATTTGAATTTGAGGGGGGAGAGAAACATGGAACCGCAGATCGTTTTTCAGGAGAGGCCGAGAGCTTCAGTCGGCGGCAAGGTATTCCTTGTCCTTGAGATGATAGCCGTTATCTTCGCAAAGCTATGCACATTCATTTCGAGGCTTTTCCTCGATGACGCTGCAAGCAACATTCCCAGTGTAATGGTAATGTTCTGGATAGTTTTCTTCATCTTCATTGCAGGTTATATCCTTCTTCTCATAGGGACGTCATCTCGCAACAGTATCGGTGTCCTGATCGCGGGTTTTGTTCTGTTCCTGTTCCTTGAATGGGAATCCTTCATCACCAATTTCACAAACTTTGCAGCATTCTCGGAAAGGCTCACGAGTCTGTCGGCAATGAACAGCATCGTCCTGTTTTCATTCTCTTTCGTATGGGTAAGCCTTATCGTACTCACATGCATCAAGAAAGCACCCAAGCCTCTGTGTCTGATACCGGGTTTCATCGGTATCGCTGCAAGTATCCTTCAGCTTTATCTGAGTCTGACGGCTATCTTTAACTGGCCGGGCATATCCGATCTTAAGGATGGAAAAGAGATCGCATTTATCATTTTCGGCAGGATATCCTCGATAATCTGGATCTTAGTCGTACTGTTCCGTCCTTTCTGGATCTTTATGGTAGCTCACTGGCTTACTCATCCGACGATAAAGATCCCCATGCGTCAGGGATTCAGGCCGATCACGCCTCAGCCCTACGGAACTCCCGTTCAGCCTTACCAGCCCGTTCCCATGGGTTACGGCCAGGTTCCCCAGCCGCAATATCCCCAGGGCTATCAGCAGATACCCCAGCAGGGTTATCAGCAGTACGGACAGCCGCAGCAGTTCCCTCCCATGCAGTAAGAACATAAGCCTGACTTAACAGATCATCCGGCCGGAGTAAGACTTCCTTATTCCGGCCTGTTTGTTTGTCAATTAACGCCTTAATTTATTTATTATTTTGTGCTATTATTTCTCACGGACTTTTTTATATTAAGCGGAGGAAAGAAAATGCCGGTAACAGATTTATTGAGACGCAACGCCAGAGAACACGGCGATGAAGTAGCTCTCATAGAACTTAACCCCACAATGGACGATACCAGAAAGATCTCTTTCAAGGAATTCGATCTTGTACAGCAGACAGTCAACAGGCCTTACCGCCATGAGATCACATGGCAGATCTTCGATGAGAAGTCCAACAGAGTTGCAAACATGCTCCTGGGACGCGGCATCAAGAAGGGCGACAAGGTTGCCATCCTTATGTTCAACTGCCTTGAGTGGCTGCCTATCTATTTCGGTATCCTCAAGACCGGTGCCATCGCAGTCCCCTTCAATTTCAGATATACGGCAAACGAGATCTCTTACTGTGCAGATCTGGCTGAAGTTTCAGTCATGTTCTTCGGTCCCGAATTCGTAGACAGGATCTCGATCAACGCTGACGACATCGCAAACAACAGGCTCCTGCTTTTCGTAGGTGAAGGTCAGACACCCGAATTCGCCGAGAACTACTGGCAGCAGGTTGCTGATTATTCCAGCAAGGATCCTTTTATCGAAATTAAGGAAGAGGATTATGCAGCCATCTATTTCTCATCAGGAACGACAGGATTCCCCAAAGCGATCCTTCATCCTCACAGAAGCCTTACACAGGCTGCTGAGATGGAAGCGGTCCATCATGAGACAGGCAAGGACGATTGCTTCCTTTGCATTCCTCCGCTCTATCACACGGGTGCCAAATTCCATTGGATGGGTTCACTTTGGACATGCAGCAGAGCTGTTCTTCTCAAAGGCACAAAGCCTGATGTCATCCTGAAGGCAGTTTCCGATGAGAAGTGCACTATCGTTTGGCTCCTGGTACCGTGGGCTCAGGATATCCTCGACGCCCTTGACCGCGGAGAAGTAAAGCTTTCAGACTATCAGCTCGATCAGTGGAGACTCATGCACATCGGTGCTCAGCCCGTACCTCCCTCACTGATCCGTCACTGGAAGGAATACTTCCCCAAACATCAGTATGACACCAACTACGGTCTTTCCGAATCAACCGGCCCCGGCTGCGTCCATCTCGGTCTTGAGAACACACACAAGGTCGGTGCCATCGGCGTTCCCGGTTACCGCTGGGAGTGCAAGATCGTTGACGACAACGGCAATCCCGTAAAGCAGGGTGATGTCGGTGAGCTTTGCGTAAAAGGCCCCGGCGTCATGCTCGAATACTACAGAAATCCCGAAGCCACTGCCGCGACTCTCAAGGACGGCTGGCTCTTCACAGGTGATATGGCACGCCAGGACGAGGACGGATTCTACTTCCTCGTTGACCGTAAGAAAGACCTCATCGTTTCAGGCGGTGAGAACATCTACCCTGTCGAGATCGAGAACTTCCTTCAGGAATATCCCAAGGTCAAGGACGTTGCTGTCATCGGTCTTCCTGACAAGCGTCTCGGTGAGATCACAGGTGCGATCGTAGAGATCGAACCCGGAAGCAACTGCACCGTTGAGGAACTCGAAAAGTTCTGCAACCAGCTTCCCCGTTACAAGAGACCGAAGCAGATCATCCTCGCCGACGTTCCGAGGAATGCGACCGGTAAGATCGAGAAGCCTCTTCTCCGCAAGAGATACGGTGCTGAGAGACTTGTCGAACAGGAAAATCAGTCTTGATAAATCACCTTGCACGTGGCTCCGCCATGTGCAAGGTTTATTTATTTAATATAAAACATGCTTTCTGCCTGGGGGGCTTAAAGCAAGAAGTGAGGACAATCTATGGATCTGGCAATTAAGATCATCTTTCTCGTAGTCTTTTTTGCTGTCATGATCGGTATCGGCATCATGACGCGCAAAAAAGCAAACAGCGTTGAGGGCTTCGTTTTGGGAGGCAGAAACGCAGGGCCCTGGCTTACCGCTTTCGGTTACGGAACATCCTATTTTTCCGCAGTCGTATTTATCGGTTATGCAGGACAGTTCGGTTGGAAATACGGTGTCGCATCGACATGGATCGGTATCGGAAACGCCGTACTCGGTTCACTTCTCGCGTGGATCGTACTCGGAAGAAGAACACGCGTCATGACCAAGCACCTGAGTTCAAAGACAATGCCTGATTTCTTCGGCAAGAGATTCGACAGCAAGGCACTCCGAGTAGCTGCAGCTCTCATCTCTTTCGTCTTCCTCATCCCCTACACTTCTTCAGTCTATAACGGCCTTTCAAGACTGTTTAACATGGCATTCAACATCGACTACAAGATCTGCATCATCGTCATGGCGGCTCTCACATGTGTCTATGTTCTTTTAGGCGGCTACATGGCAACAGTCGTAAATGACCTCGTACAGGGCGTCATAATGCTCTTCGGCATCACTGCGGTCATCGCTACCGTTCTCAACAACAACGGCGGATTCCTGAAAGCTCTTACGACACTCTCACAGCAGCCTTCTGATCTTCCCGTCACACAGGGAATGCAGGGTGCTTTCGTATCATTCTTCGGACCTGACCCGCTCAATCTTTTCGGTGTAATCATCCTTACATCTCTCGGTACATGGGGTCTTCCCCAGATGGTTGGCAAGTTCTATGCCATCAAGGATGAGAAGTCCGTTAAGGCCGGAACCGTCATCTCCACAATATTCGCTTTCATAGTTGCAGGCGGCTGCTACTTCTTAGGTGGTTTCGCAAGGCTCTACAGCGGCAACCCCGCGATCTACAAGGCAGACGGCACCGTTATGTACGACTCCATCATCCCCACGATGCTCGACAATCTCCCTACGATCCTCGTAGGCGTAGTTATCGTCCTCGTTCTTTCCGCTTCAATGTCCACCCTGTCTTCCCTTGTTCTCACATCGAGCTCGACAGTTACCCTGGACCTTATCGAGCAGATCAAGCCCAAGGCAAATGAGGATAAAAAGAAGAGAGAAAAGACACAGCTCATCACAATGCGTCTTCTTCTCGTATTCTTCATCGCAGTTTCAGTACTCCTCTCCCTCAACCCTCCGACGTTCATCGCTCAGCTCATGGGTTACTCGTGGGGCGCTCTTGCAGGTGCTTTCCTTGCACCCTTTCTCTGGGGACTTTACTGGAAAAAGACAACCAAGCTCTCTGTTTGGGCATGCTTCATCTTCGGTGTAGGCTTCACAGTTGCCAACATGTTCCTCAAGTTCATCGCATCTCCTATCAACGCCGGCGCGGTAACGATGGTCGCAGGACTTGTTATCGTTCCCGTTATCAGCCTCATCACGCCTAAGCTTTCAAAGGAAAAGGTCGACGGCATCTTCTCCTGCTACGATGAGACAGTTACGATCGAGAAGAGATACTCGCTTCCCGAAAACGCACCCGCTGACGAAGCCTGAAAGTAACAAAAACGCAGTTCAAAGCCGCTTCTCCGGAAGCGGCTTTTCTATTGCCCGCACAAAAATAAAAATCAGTTATAATTGAGAACGGAATGTTTAAACTCTAAAAGGGGTGATATGGATGTATCTTAATCACGGAAAGATGGCCGCCTACAAAACCTTCAACGGTATCGTTATTGCCGTATGCGGAGTGTTGTCTTTTTTTAATCTTTTGTTCGTTATCTTCATTTCGTTATCAAGCCACTTCGATCACGGATTGGCGGAAACGCTTCTGTGCCTGATCACTTCCGGTCTCATGTCCATAAAGATCGGAATAATCATCTGGCGTGCGTTCATGATCCACAGGCTATCAAAATGCAGGATCTATAACTCGATCATCGAAGAAGATCACGACGGCATCATTGCATACAGCTCGATCTCGAAAATGACAGGCCGTCCTGAAGCAAATGTCATCAGGGACATTATGTGGCTTGTAAGGGAACGCTATCTGATCAATGTCACCGTTGGAAGGACCGCCGTCAGAGTCGATCTGCTGTCTGACGAAAGAGAGTTCGTTCAGGTTGTCTGCCCTACTTGCGGAGCTCATAATACGATCCGCAGAAACGGCGGAGGAAGGTGCAATCACTGCGGAACCTTCATGAGATTAAAGGAGAATTAAGATGTATCAGAATAAAAGCAAAGGTGCTGTGTCATCCATCATCTGGTGCGTAGTCAGTGGCATGTGCATAATGCCCGCTGTTGTTCTGTGGGGCATTTCGTGCGATACCAAGATCTATGACAGATTTGAAGATCCGGCTCTTTACAGGGTAATATATCTTGTCTTAGCAATTGCATTTACCGCTCCCATCGTTATGTTCTTTATTAAGTGCGCACAAACCGTAGCCGTAAGACATATCAGCGATCTTTTTAGCGCTGATGCCGACGGGTTTGTACCGGTTGCAGAACTTGCAAGAGCAATAAACAAGACTGAAGAAGAAACCATAAGCAAGATCACGAAAATGATCCGCCGTGGTTATCTCATCAACTGCAATTACAGTGCGCATCAGAGAGCATTCCTTCTGTCGGATAAGATCGGTGCCCCGACCTCAATGTACCAGGGTGCTCCGGAAAACAAACCTTTCGTCGGTGTCCACTGTCCCGGGTGCGGTGCAAGTCTTAAGATAAGAGCCGCCACAATGGGCACCTGCCCTTACTGCGGAAAGCTTCTTATAGGCCCGCAATATGATCCGAACACTAATACGTTCAAATAAAAAAAGAGGTGTCTCATCTGAGACACCTCTGATTCTTTGCATTTGTTGATCTTACTGGAGATCTTCCATGCCCATCGTCTTAACGCCTGCTGCATTAAGTAGAGCTTCGGCCTTTGCATTGTCATTGGTCTTGATGGCGATCGGAGCGCCCTCACCATCGATCGAGAGACCGTAGATATAACTGATGTTGATACCGGCAGCGTGGATCATTGCTACGACCTTTGCAAGGCTTCCTACGGCATCAGGGACAACCACGGCGATGACCTCATCGATACGTGCAGCAAAACCCGCATCCTTGAGGATAGTCTTGGCCTTGTCCGGTTCTTTTGTAATAAGACGGAGAACGCCGTATTCCATGGTGTCTGCAAGGCTCGCAGAAAGAATGTCGATACCGCCCTGCGCAAGGATCTTCAAGACCTGGTCAAGTCTTCCTTCCGTGTTCTCCAAGAAAACCGATAACTGCTTTACGAACATAGTGGTACCTCCCTCTTATTATTGATAAAGCTTGCGCTTATCCGTAACGTGCTTGCTCTTGCCGTCGAAGTGCTCGAGACCGTTGGGTTCAACGAGCTTGACCTTTGCATTGAGTCCGATAGCCATCTTGAGCTTATCGTGAACAGCCTTGGAAAGTTTTTCCAAAGACTTGATCTCGTCCGTGAATGCATTCTCTGCGACCTCAACCTGAACCTCAAGGGTGTCAGTGTTGTCAACACGGTCAACGACGAGCATGTAGTGAGGTGTAGTTCCCTCTACCGTAAGCAGAGCAGCCTCTACCTGTGAAGGGAAAACGTTTACGCCGCGGATGATGAGCATGTCATCAGATCTTCCTCTGAAGCGCTGGATCCTTGCCATCGTACGTCCGCATTCGCACTTGTCGTACTCGATGGATGTAAGGTCCTTGGTCCTGTAACGGATGAGAGGCATGCCTTCCTTTGTAAGGTTGGTGATGACAAGCTCACCGTCAGAACCCTTGGGAAGCTGCTTCTGCGTGGCAGGATCGATGATCTCTGGCAGGAAGTGATCCTCCCAGATATGAAGTCCCCTGTGATATTCGCAGTCGCATGCAACGCCCGGGCCCATCATCTCTGTAAGGCCGTAGATGTCAAATGCCTTGATGTGAAGTCTTGCTTCCATCTGGTCACGCATCTCGTCTGTCCATGGTTCTGCGCCGCAGATTGCAGACTTGAGCTTGATCTTGTCGATGAGTCCTGCCTTCTCCAAGTCTTCAGCAACGTGAAGCAGATAAGAAGGCGTGCATGCGATAGAAGTAACATCACAGTCGATCATCATGTCGATGAGTTTCTGTGTGTTTCCCGTAGACATCGGAAGGACCATTGCTCCCAGGTACTCTGCACCGTAATGTGCTCCTAATCCGCCCGTGAAAAGGCCGTAACCATATCCGACCTGGATGATGTCATCTTTTGTTATGCCGGCCATTGAAAGGCATCTTGCGACACATTCTGCCCATATATCGATATCACGTCTTGTATATACGGCGATCTTGGGCTTTCCTGTAGTACCTGAAGATGCATGGACTCTGACCAGTTCTGATCTGGGTGCAGCAGCCAGTCCAAAAGGATAAGTGTCTCTAAGGTCCTGATAGGTCGTGTAGGGTAGCTTATCAAGGTCTTCTATGCCCTTGATGTCGCCGGGCTCAAGGCCTGCGGCCTGCATCTTCTTTCGGTAATACTCAACGTTGTGATATACGCGGTTTACCTGCTTGACGAGTCTTGCGCTCTGCAGCGCTTCAATTTCGTCACGCGACATGCACTCCTTTGCTTCATTCCAGATCATAAATGTGTCCCTCCTTAAGCGGGAAGTTTATTTTCGTGCGGTCTTAAAACCGTTAACGATTATCAATGCGAGTTCTTTGTCATCTTTATCGAAGACTTTTATCTCGTAAAGGCAGACCGCTCTTCCGTCTTTGACGATATCGGCTTTACAGGTAACCCTTCCGCCGGACCATGGCCTCAGGAAGTTGATCTGTGCCGTCTGCGTAACAGTTACCGTTTCGGAATCAAGAACGCAGTTCTCGGCAACGGCGAAAGCGAAATCAGCCAGTGTGTAATAGACAGCGCCCATAAGCCCGCCGACGGCATTAAGATGCCTTCCGTCTGGCTCAAGCGCAACGACACTGTGTCCCTTCTCTGCCTTTTCAATGACTATGCCTGTCGCCTCAACGGCGTATTTATCGCCTTCGAAAAACTTTCTGACTTCTTCGAGACTGTTAGCCATATTATTCAGCCGCAAGTCCCATCTCGAAAGCCTTCATGTTGAGATCAAGGAACTTTGCAGGAACAGAAGCTTCAACAGCCTTGATCCATTCTTCCTTGCTGATCTCCTTGATGTACTTTGAGAAGACACCCATGAGAACGATGTTGGTAGCCTTTGAAGAACCGGCCTTCTCAGCGATCGTAAGAGCATCGATCGCGTCGACCTTTGCACCTGCAGCCTCCATCTTGGCGATGAGCTCTGTCGGGTACTCAGCAGTGCCTGCGATAACAGGCATCGGATCGATCTGCTGTGAATTGGTTACGATCTGTCCGCCGGGTTTGAGGAACTGTACGTACCTTGCAGCTTCGAGGAGCTCGAAAGAGATGATGTAGTCAGCTTCGCCCTTGTCGATGATGGGTGAATTGACCTTGTCACCGAACTTAACGTAGGTAACAACGCTTCCGCCTCTCTGGCTCATTCCGTGAACCTCTGAGACCTTTACGTCATAGCCCTTGTCCATTGCGGCTCTGCCCAATAACTTACTTGCGAGAAGCGAACCCTGTCCGCCTACGCCTACTATCATGATGCTTGTTACCATGTGATTGCCTCCCCGTTCAAAGTCTCAAAAGCGCCGAACTTGCAGAGTTCGCTGCAGACCTTGCAGCCGAAGCACTGGGTTACGTCGACCTTCGCATGACCGTCCTTGAATGAGATCGCAGGGCATCCGAGCTTCATGCAGGCCTTGCAGGACTTGCACTTGTCAGGGTTAACCTGGATGGGTTCACCGCGCTTAACTTTCTTGAGGAGAGCGCAAGGTCTTCTGGAGATGATGACTGAAGGCTCTTCTGCCTCAAGCTCTTCCTTAACAGCCTTCTCAGCTTCTGCAAGGTTGTAAGGATCTACGACTCTTACCCTGTTGATGCCCATGGCACGGACGAGAGCCTCGAGATCGATCTTTCCTGCCGGGTCACCTCTGAGGTTGAAACCGGTGGTAGGATTCTGCTGGTGTCCGGTCATACCCGTGATGGAATTATCAAGGATGATGACAGTTGAATTCGTCTGGTTATATGCGATATTCGCAAGACCCGTCATGCCTGAATGCATGAATGTGGAGTCACCGATGACTGCCACGGTCTTCTTCTCAGCTTCTGCGCCGAGAGCCTTGTTAAAGCCGTGCAGAGAGCTGATGGAAGCACCCATGCACTCTGTAGTATCGATGGCACAGAGCGGCGGAGTCGCGCCAAGCGTGTAGCATCCGATGTCACCGAGGACTGTGAGCTTAAGCTTGGAAAGAACATAGAACATGCCTCTGTGAGGGCAGCCTGCGCACATGGCCGGAGGTCTTCCGGGAAGTCCTTCAATCGGCTTGCAAGAGGGCTTTTCGGGAAGTCCCAGGCTGGTAGCGATAAGTCCCTGTGAGAACTCGTCGATGAGCGGGAATACATCCTTGCCGGATACCTCAAGGCCCAATGTCCTGCAGTGTGTTTCGATGATAGGATCAAGCTCCTCAACTACAACGAGCTTGCCGACCTTTGCTGCGAAATCCTTGATCAGCTTAACGGGAAGCGGATTGATGAGACCGATCTTGAGAACGGGATACTTGTCTCCGAAGACTTCCTTGACGTACTGATATGAAGTGGAAGATGTAATGATACCCATGGAGGTATCAGAACCCTCTTCAACGCGGTTAAGCTTTGAACTCTCTGCAAATTCGATGAGCTTCCTTGTCCTCTCCTCAACGAAAGGATGACGCTTCTTTGCATTAGCAGGAACCATTACATACTTGGCTGCATCCTTGACGTAAGGCTTAACGGGAACTTCTGTTCTTGTTCCGAGTTCAACCACTGACTGTGAGTGCGCAACTCTTGTGCACATCTTGATAAGGACAGGTGTGTCAAACTGCTCGGAAATATCGTAAGCTTCGATGACGAAGTCCTTTGCTTCCTGCGAATCGGCAGGTTCGAGCATAGGCATCTTAGCAGCGATAGCATAGTGCCTTGAGTCCTGCTCGTTCTGTGAGGAATGCATGCCTGGATCGTCTGCAACGAGGATTACCATACCAGCATTAACGCCCGTGTAGCTCATTGTGAAAAGCGGATCTGCTGCAACGTTAAGTCCTACGTGCTTCATGGCACAGTAAGATCTCTTGCCTGCTCTTGAAGCACCGAAAGCAGTCTCCATTGCGACCTTCTCGTTAGGTGCCCATTCGCAGTAGATCTCTTCGAACTTGGCAGCCTCTTCGGTCGTCTCAGTTGACGGTGTTCCGGGATAAGAGCTTGCGACGGTTACGCCCGCCTCATAAAGGCCTCTTGCAACGGCCTTATTGCCCAGCATTAGTTCTTTCATGTGAACATCTCCTATTAAAAACAGTTGTTCAACTATATTACTACAAAGCGCCGGATTTTTATATTATAAAATAATATATAAGTTGATCACGGGCCACATAAGGACCGCAAAAAACGGCTGACACAAAAGCGAAGATCACAAAGCCTTGCGGCTTTTGCCGTGCGTTTCCTTTACGCGGGAAAACAATCTCAGAAAAAGTGTTCTGAAAAGTGCTCAAACAGAGGAGAAAAAAGCACAAATCAGAGCAAAAAAGCCAAAAGTGATGTAAAAAGTGCTCAATTCAGGCGAATTTGATCACTTTTCAGGAACAAGGATTAATTCAACGGGTTACTGCCGGTCTATCAGTCTTCATTTGGAAAAGTAGAAAAAGGGGTGTCTCACTTCATTTTGAGACACCCCATTCTTTGTCGGTTTCTTTGAGATTACAGTCTCCAGAACCTCATTCCGGAAGCCTTGAGCTCATCCATCCTGTAAAGGCTCTTTACGTCGATCAGGACCTTCTCGTCGTCCTTGAGGTCTTCCTTGAACAGCTTCTTAAGCTGGATCATCGACATGTTCCTGAACTCGTTATGGCCTACTGCAACGATAACGCAGTCTGCCTTCGGGATCTGGTCGAAAGGTACGAGATCCACACCGTATTCATGCTTTGCAACCTCAACGTCAGCCCAGGAGTCAGTTACGACCGGATTGATATCGTATTCCTTGAGCCTGTTGATGATGTCT
>JAIKZM010000006.1 GCA_024682215.1 Saccharofermentans sp.
ATCGAACAATAAGAGAAGATCAGTCAGATAGCAGATCTGCTTCCAGTCCTCATCAGCAACAGGGTCCTTATAACTTTCCTCAATTGTTTCAATAAAAGGCGTGGGATCATCAAACAGTGAGATAAGATCATAAGTCAGAAAAGCGCGCGATCCTTCGCTTTGCATATCATAAGCATAATCTTTCCTGCAGGCAGCCATGATCTTCTCGCGGTAGCGTTCCGGATCAGTCTTGGCGATCATATACGCACGTCCGTGACCTGCTTGCAGATAGTGTTCGAAATCATACTTCATTACAGCTAGTTCCCTGGTTCACAAAACTGTTAATTTCATGTCCCATCTACAGTGTAAACAAACACGCCAGCTTCTTCATTTTCTGAATGAATATCATAACGCTCGGATTCTTTGGATTTCTGATCAATAAGCTGAATGGAGTGAATTCCTTGTTTCTCTGGATGTTCAGGATCTGTCTTGATCCATACAAACACAACTCTGTAATTCTGACCATTAGATGTAAAATGAAATCTGCCCGTATATATTCTTCTTATACCAATCTCTCCAAGATCTTCGCTCTTATAATCACTCAATCTGGTATTTACCTCGAAATCACTAGGAAACGAACTGAAAAACCTCTCTAAACCTTTATCCAGTGACTCATTTTCAAGTGCATAATCTGAGAACAATTCTTTAATACGGTGATTATCTTTTGCTTTTATACAAGCTTCGATTTCATAAGACAATTCTTTTTCGACAAACATCTCGGCTCCACCATATCCGAGTTTGGTCTTCTCTGAAATGGTATGAGTATCGTTACAGGCAGTAAGAGCAAACGATAGAATAACAATAACTAAACAAAATAAACGGTATGTTTTCATTCTAAATCACAATCCTCTATAAACCATTGTTAGTATATCTTGCTGATGATTATCCTATCTGATAACGATTTTACATCAAACATCGTGATGTAAGTACATTTACATCAAAAATACACAGAAACAAGGGAGAGGCAGGCCAAAAGCAGAAAACGGCTGCAAAACATAAACTTTAAGAAAATACGTGTTTTAAAGCGCTTTATGACATTTTAACTCATTTTATTAAAGCGCTCTTAGTGGGCCTGTAGCATCCACCATACATAGTTCGGTGCTTATTGCATCGAACTATTTTTATTTATGTACCAAAAGTACCAAGATGTGTACCTGCCCCTCATAACCCAAAACTATGCGGTCTTCAGTTTGAAACGGAAAGGATTTATTCCTGCCTTTTGCTCGGCTTCAAACTGCTTTCGGGCTTCAGCTTTATAAGCATAGTAGGTATTGTTGCTGTCATATATAAATAACCATAGTTATCGTTTACTCATCTTTGCCGGGGGCATTCTTACGGCTTCTCTTATCTTCGTACATCAGACGGTCAGCATTCTGCATACAGGCAATTACCTGGCCGGTGTTGCCGTCCTCAAGCTCACAGATCCCGATGCTGGCGCCCAGTCTATAGGGCTTGCCCAGCATGTCAGAGCGCTTTTCGAGCCTGCTGCGGAAAGCCTTTACAAAATCATTTTTGCGTCTGGAAGATTTGGCGACCAATACCGCAAGGAACTCATCACCGCCGAATCTGACACACATCTCTCCTTCTTTTACAGACGCCTTCAATGCCTCTGCCAGAGAGACTATCGCAAGATCTCCGTCAGCATGTCCGTACGTGTCGTTGATCTGCTTAAGTCCGTCCATATCGATGCTCGCGATAAAGACTTTTTTCTCGCCCATGCTGTCCGCCAGGATCTTTGAAAGGCCTTCTTCAAAGCCTCTCCTGTTGTCAAGACCGGTAAGAGGGTCAGTCTGGCTCATCCTCTTGGCCTCGGAAAGGGACCGGAACTGCTTTTCGTGATAGCTGTTCTCGATCGCGCCCGAAAGAGTATTAATGTAGGTGCAGGTCAAAGAGTTCGCCCACTGCTTCATGGCCGGCATCAGCACAAGATACCCGTACTCCCTGCTCTTGAAATGCAGCGGATAGATGATATAAGTGGAGGCATCTTCGGTATCCAATATCGGCGAAGGCAGGATATCTCGCCTGTCGAATTCGATATCAAGGATGTCAGCTTTCTTATTCCTGTCTATATGCATGGTCTGCTTGAGGATCATTCGGTCTGTAAAGACGCTGTTCCTCTCGAACGCGAACATATCCGAGTCTTCCTCTTTACACAGGCACACATAACCCTTATCGCATTCAAGCGTGTGGAAATAGAAATCAGCGACGCTCAGAGCGTTATCAAGGTCATAGTCATTCTGGTAATCGGCTGTGATCCTTCCTGCCTCACGGAGCAGGACTTCGGTAGTGTTAAGCCTCTTTAATGCCCTTGTATGGTCAAAGCTCGTGACTTGGGTGCCGCACCCGCAGCTCGCACGGTAGAGTATCTTTTCGGAGATTGCGGTCACATCGGGAACTTCCTCGTTTTTCCATGCGCGCTTTATAAGCTCGATAAGCTTGAGCGCATATTTCTCGGGCTCTATAACCACAGTCGTAAGAGACGGCACATATTCCGCGCCATCAAAAGTACCGTCAAAGCCTGTCACGGCTACATCTTCTGGTACTGCCTTGCCTCTGTTCCTTAATTCATCGCATATCGAAACCGCCATGTAATCGTTGGCACAGATGATGGCCTCGGGAAACTCCTCACTTCCGGCAAGAAAATGATCCATGGCCTTCTTTCCTCTGTTGGTCCAGTAGTTGCCTTCGTAGATGTAATTCGGGAGGACCTCAAGACCCGCTTCCTCCATCGCTTCTTTATAGCCGGAGAGTCTGTCAGGCGAATCCTTGTAAGACAAAGGACCTGACATGTAGTAGATCTTCTTAAAGCCGTGAACTTTTATAAAGTGCTCGGTAAGCTCTTTTACGGTGTTCTTGTTGTCTATGGTTATGTTCTTAAAATCGGAAGGACCGCTCTGAAGACAGAAGACCGGACATGTCGCTTCCTTGAGGATAAGGTCGTAAAGCTCTGTATCCATGCCGTTTATGTCGAATGAATTGGGCAGAGCAATTATCGCGTCAAAGACCGAGAAATCAGGAAGATAGATTATGTTCTTCTTTCCGATCTCAGACAATAGATTGCGGCCATAAGGGCAGGAATATGAACCGTAAGACGTATAGATAAACACATCGATGCCTTCACGGTTTGCAAGAAAAGAGAAAAACTTTCCGAATTCCTGCTGAAAGTTCTGGACTATCTCATTCATGAAAACACAAATCTTTTTCCGATGCATATAAGCCCCTGCCAGATCAGTATTCTTATATCCACTATAATCATTATTCTTTGCCAAATATATCAGGGAAATGCAAATAATAATAAAACTATTCTCTTTAAACTGTTAATTTTTCTGTCCGATAACAAATTTACATCAAACATCGTGATGTAAGTACATTTACATCAAAAACACACAGAAACAAGAGAGAGGCAATCCAAAACAGAAAACGGCTGCAAAGTATAAACCTTAAGAAAATGCGTATTATAAAGCACTTTACGACATTTTAACTCATTTTGCTAAAGCGCTCCCAGTGCGCCTGTAGCATCCACCATACCGCCCGATGCTGATAACAGCAACGGGCGTTTTTTGTGGTTTATTTCATCAGCCCCAAGATGCGATCTGTTTGCACGCATCTTTAACCATCTTCACTCCGTATTCACCTTTGAAGAAATGATCGGCTCCGTCTATTGTTACCAGTTTTGATGAAGGAAGGCAGCTCAGCACTTTATCAAACGATCCGGGTTTATCTCCGTAGCCGTCATGCGTACCCAC
>JAIKZM010000007.1 GCA_024682215.1 Saccharofermentans sp.
GTGGGTACGCATGACGGCTACGGAGATAAACCCGGATCGTTTGATAAAGTGCTGAGCTGCCTTCCTTCATCAAAACTGGTAACAATAGACGGAGCCGATCATTTCTTCAAAGGTGAATACGGAGTGAAGATGGTTAAAGATACGTGCAAACAGATCGCATCTTGGGGCTGATGAAATAAACCACAAAAAACGCCCGTTGCTGTTAGCAGCATCGGGCGGTATGGTGGATGCTACAGGTGGTTTTTGGTAAATTCCTGTAAGCCTATAAAAATCTCTCGAAAGTGCCTGCTTTAAAGGGCTTCCAGGGCTTTTATGGCTATTAGGAATCTCCTCAAATCTACATAAATCCTCGGAGTTTTTGTGGTAAGTTTTGTGGTAAGCTTGCCATCAAACTTCATTCTGCGTTCTCATAATACCTGTCAAGAACGGCAATTTCTCTGCTCTTAAAATCTCTTGAAGCATCTGTATAAGTTTTCAGGGTGATCATTATGCTGTCATGTCCCATCATTTCAGATGTGGCTTTGATATCAGCGCCTGCTTCTCTCATTCTGGTTGCAAACGTGTGCCTCAGCATATGATTATGCACATGGGGGAATTCACTAATGTCAGGATTACCATTCTCCTTGATCTCTTTGTTGATTTCCTCACTGATATCTGTAAGTACATGATTAAGCTTTCTGTACGGTAAAACACTTCCTTTACTGTCCAGGAAGATAAAGTTTGTATAGCCGTCAATATTTGAAATACACTTAATACCTAACAGATCCTGAAAACATTTTTCTTCTATCAGTGCTTCTTTCACTTTTGGAAGCATCGGGATTCTCCGGAAACTCTTTCTGGTCTTTGGCGGATTGGCCGTATATACGCTGCCCTTGCCTTTGCCTCTGGAGTAATCAAGGATTATGTGGTTAACATCTATCTCGTTATTCACAAAATCTATGTCTTCCCATCTCAGTCCAAGAACTTCTCCAACTCGCATTCCCGTCCACAGCATTACTGTGAAAACAGGACAGTATTGGTGGAATCTGCCGGGTTTGGCCAAAAATGCTTCGAAATATTTCTGTTCATGAAGGGTAAGAGCTCTGACAACTTTTGCATCGTTTGCATATTGTCTTCTCAGTTCTTTCAAAGCTCCTTTGCACGGATTGTTTCTTAAGACATCGTCTTTGACAGCTACTTCAAGAACCATTGAAAGCACTAAAGCTATATTCCTTACTGTTCCGTACTTCAATCCTTTTTCTCTTACAAGACTCTCCAGAAACATTACAACACCGCTATAAGTTATATTTCTCAGTTTAGTCTTGCCGAATTGAGGCTCAACATAACGCTCGTAAGTTCTGGTACATGAGGTAAAGTACGAAACTCTAACACCAGTCTTGATCTTCTTCCAGATCTCAAAATATGAATTGATGGTCATATCAAGCCTGCTGTAGTCGATCCCGTCTAAGGTGTCTCTCGTAATGGTTTCTTCCTTTTTTCTTAACTCCGGAAGTGACTTGGCATAAATATATCGTCTTTTGCCATTCTTATCGATCCACCTATACTCAAAAGTGTTGTTTTCTCGTTGATACTCTCCTTTCCTCAGTTTGAGTTTATTAGTTGCATATCTATTGCTCATTTTTCACGAACCTCCATTGGTTGCATAAAAAATGTGCTTGGGTTCATTATAAACCCAAGCACATCATACATTCAGTTACTTTCTATAAATTGTCCTATTAAATCGAGTACAGACTATAAAGGTACTCTTTAAAAGTTTCACGCTTTATGAGCCGCTTACTCCCGTTCCATAAAACATATGGACAGTGATCGTCGGCGGTGAGTTCACGAATTTTATTCATACCGATATTGAAATACATTGCCGCTTCTTCCAGTGTGAGCAGCGCCTTATCAGCAATAGGTACGTTTTTATTCATAGAATCACCTTCTCTCATTTAGCAGTTTCCTTTCAGATCCTTGTTGTTATCGTATCCAATCATTTCTTTTAAATTCCTTTCTTTTTGCTCGCTCAATTGCATCAAGCTGCTCAAGTAGTCCGGGTGGAAGCCGATCGATCATCTTCTGTAACTTCTGTTGTTTTGCCTGAAGCTGATAGATCTCAATGTCTTTTTCTTTGACTTCTTTTTCCAACTGTTCTGTTTTACCGATCCAATGCCGGCTGATCTCTCGCTCATCCCAGATATCCTTGTTAAGCTTCTCAACATATCCGTTGACTGACTTAAGCTGTTCCTTCATTTTTGCCATCTCGGGTGCATATCTCGATATAAGCTCTATGGCCTGTGCTTTCTTCTCTTTGCTCTTCAGCATGTTTATATCGTTGATAGCCTTTGAGATCTCATCGAAGTGCTCCATGAGCATGTCAGCATTTTTAAACAGGTATGTGGGGAGATGTTTACGGTGTGTTATACGTTTCGGGATCCCACGTTTAAGTTCGGGGAATTGATAGAACATGTGAGAGTAGAAGTCGTCCTGAAGCTTTACAAGGCCCGCAGGACCGCCTATCAGCGTCTTGGAGGATAATTTCCCATCCTTGGTGATCGGAACGAAGCACACGTGCATGTGGGGCGTTCTTTCATCAAGATGAACGACGGCTGATATGATATTGTCCGCTCCGAACGTCTTACAATAGAACCTGTATGCCGTTCTGAAAAAATCTTCCGTTTCCCGTGACGTCTTTCCTTTGAAGAACTCGGGTGATGCGGTACAGATGCTGTCCTGCAGCACAACA
>JAIKZM010000036.1 GCA_024682215.1 Saccharofermentans sp.
AATCAAAGAACCTTCCGTTACGAGTTTAGAACACTCGCATAGACAACTCTTCGAGTTGCCTACACTTCGCATTCAAAACTCTCCACTACCATATACTCCTACTCCTGCCGCACTACCGTTTGGCATTCCGAGATGCCGTTCGCGAGGACGTAACCTCGCTCACTACCTCGGGACAACAAAGGTAGATTACCGGAAGGCTATAGCCCGCCTTCCTTTTTTCTTCAATAGCCGTATAATATCGATACCCTAAAATAAATCAAAAAATCCTTTAGGGACGTTATATGAACAATGAAGTTAATTCCCTATTAGAAAGTATACCACAAATTCTCCGAAGGAAAAGGCTCCGCCTTTTAAGGGGCGTTATATGAACAATGAAGTTAATTCCCTGTGAACAAATGTTTGGGAATTATGTGCCACTGACTGCCCTAAAAAGCATGTAACCTGACAAAAAAATCGTCCCATTTTAATCACTCTATGTCTTGTATAATGAAATTATGTATTACATCAGCTGCACAACAGACATGAATGACTGGGACGCTTGGACCGTAGGAGAGGAAGTTGACTGGAAATCTTTAGACCATATTTCCTTCGACACAGAAGAAGCTGCGCAGGCATACGTCAAAGAGCTGCAACGACTGGATCGAAAGAACGGTGTAAAGCACAGATACGCAATAAACGAGAAATAGGAGCTACACATGGGCAACAGAGCTTTGCGCACAGCAAAAGAAAGAAGAAATGACGAATTCTACACTCTGTATGAATATATACAGCAAGAAATCAATGCTTATTTAGAGTTTGATCCTGACACCTTTAGGGATAAAACAATCCTTTGCCCTTGTGATGATCCGGAATGGAGCAATTTCACAAAGTTTTTTGCTCAGAACTTTGAATTGTTAGGCTTAAAAAAACTCATTAGCACCAGTTATTCCACAGAAGCCAAAAAGGAAAAATACGAGAAGTTTCACCAAATTTCAATGTTTGAGACTGCATTTCCTCAATACGATAAGGAAAAGGCTGTTACGCGAGGCAAGATTTTTACACTTACCAGAGATATCAATAACAGCAAGAAAATAGACTATGATGATTTAGAGTGGTCGTATCTAGAGGGAGACGGAGATTTTTTATCCGACGAAGTAAAAAAATTGCGCGATGAGGCGGATATTATTGTTACTAATCCTCCTTTTTCATTGTTTAGAGATTTTGTCGCTTGGGTATTAGAAGCAGATAAGAAATTTCTAATTATTGGTCAGATTGGTATGGCAACATATAAAGAAATCTTCCCGGAAATCAAAAAAACTCGCATGTGGGTTGGTGTTACTTGCAATGATGTCGATATGGTATTCGAAGTGCCTGAAGGAGCTGACGTAAAGAAGAGCGATCGAGAAAAAGCTGCTCGCATGGGTTATGTGGGAAATTACACTAGACAGGGAAATTCTTGTTGGTTCACAAATTTAGACCACGGAAGGAGACACGCACCACTATCTTTGATGTCCATGTCTGACAACCTTAGATATAGCAAACACAAGGAAATAATAAGTGATGGTTATCTTCCATATTACAACTATGATGGAATTGATGTTCCTTTTGTTGATGCTATACCAAGTGATTATGATGGAATTATGGGAGTACCAACATCATTCTTGGCAAAATACAACCCCAAACAGTTTGAAATTGTTGATAACGGCACATATGCTCCCAAAACACTAAAGCATATAGCATACAAAAATAAAGGAATAATCTGTTATGAAAAAACAGATGGCGAAGTAGTTTGGGAAACCCCTTATACTGTATCAGAAAGAAAAGCGGGAAACGGGTTACGGCTAAATGTTAATGGAGAACCCGGTTCACTTCCATATGGAAGAATACTAATCAAAAGGAGGAATCCTTAATATGATGCACACAACGCTTAGAACAGATATAACTATAGAGCAGATCTGTAAAGGTTTTGTTTATAACGAGTTTGAAGGCAAAGGATTGTTTGGGCTCTCTGGTAAATTAGTTATTCAGCCCGAGTATCAGCGTAATTATCTTTATAAAGATGCAAAAATGGAAGCCGATGTCGTAAATAGCGTATTAAAAGGATATCCTTTGGGTCTGATTTACTTCAACAAAGTGGGAGAAGACAAATATGAAGTATTGGACGGGCAGCAAAGGATTACAAGTTTAGGCCGTTTTTTCACAGGTAAATTCCCACTATTCGACGAAAATAATATACCTCGCTACTACAACGACATTATAAAGGATTCCACCAAACGAAAGCTCATAAACGAAACACCTCTTACAATATATATATGTGAAGGTTCTGAAGATGATATCAAAGCATGGTTTAAGATCATTAACATGGGTGGAATTGAACTGAACGAGCAAGAAATAAACAACGCCACATATTTCGGGCCGTTCGTAAATGCTGCAAAAGCCGTATTTAGCAACTCTCACGACTCCAACATTCAAAAATGGACTTCTTATGTCCGAGGCGATGTTAGAAGGCAGGAAATTCTAAATATCGCACTTAAATGGGTCTGCAAAAGTTCTGACAACAAAGATGTTGAGAAATACATGAGTCAACACCGGGACAATGCAGACATTTCCGAATTGCAAAACTACTTTACAAGTGTAATTGATTGGGTAAGCAGTGTTTTCATTGATGTTAAACCTTTTATGAAAGGTCTTCCTTGGGGAGATTATTACGAGAAATATCATAAAAACGCTTACAATCCACAAGAAGTATCCTCCAAGCTGCAGGAACTTGCTATAGATGACTGTGTAAAAGATAGTGGTATATGTGAATACATTTTGGGTGGTTGTAAAGATACCAAGCTTCTGCATATCCGTATATTCCAAGAACCAGTAAAAAAGAAGAAATATCAAGAGCAAACAAAACTTGCTAAATCAAAAGGAACTTCGAATTGCCCATATTGCGCTTCTAGTGAAGGTTCTAATAAAACTAAAATATGGGATTACAAAGATATGGAAGCTGATCATGTCACTGCATGGTCAAAAGGCGGAGCAACTGATATATCTAATTGTGAAATGCTCTGCAAACCCCACAACAGAGACAAAGGGAATGCATAAAACAGCAGCGTGTAGGAGCTTTTTATCGCATCTTACACGCTGTATAGGTCTTTTTAAGGTTTCTGGTTGGTTCCTACAAACCAGTTTGCACTACATTCCAAGGAACGGCCCGTTATATTCTTGCTCTTCTTCCGGTTCTTCAATGGCAGGCGCCGGAGTTGGTGCAACCGTAGGCTCGATAACCTTTTTCGGGTTCTCCTTAGTTGGTGTGTACTCGATTTCTCTTTCCTTTGCTTCCCTAGCCATAGTTTCAAGGGTCTTTTTTATGCTCGGCTTGGTCGTGTGCTGCGGTGTCGGAATCCTGTGATCAGCGTAGAGATAGAAATAGTTTTCAATCAGTTTGCCGCCTCTTATGACTTCCAAATCCTCGTTCTGACAAACAACCGCGACCTTCTTTGAGCCGTTATAATCAATCGGTATTAACAGGTGGTCGTTATTCTTAAAGTATTTATCCACCTTTCTGGCTTTGGCTGGATCCACAACATAAACCAAGATTTTATAACGATGATCGAATACTTCCTTGTCCCACCCTGTCGGCTTGTACTCACTCATAAAGCCTGCGCTGCGCTCTGTAAAAATTCTCTGAGCAATAGCATCATAGACACCCTGCAGCCTGGCATTGTCCGAACCGTGAATAACCCAGCCGTTTTCTATTTCTTTCAGCTTTGCTGCCCTGCTGCTGATTGTTTCAGCAGCTCTGTTAATCTCTGATTCTCTTCCGAGAGCTTCTTGTTTTCTGCGTTCAGATTCTTCGACAATTCGAGCAATTCGGCGTTCTCTTTGTTCAACGCCTGATTCTCCTGCTTTAGAGATTCCAAAACCTGCTCTAAGTCGGTCAAGAACTTTTCCAATTCCGCCATGTTCTCTAATTTGCTCTTTGTATCGCTCATAAATCTCCCCTGCCCTTTCTTTTAACTTCTGGATTAGTTCATGCAACGCTCTGAGAAGTTCATTTTGTTCTCTTATCTCGATGTTCTTCTGAATAATGTCTGCATGTATGCCCTTCTCTTCCATGAGTTCTTTATCCAGCTTTCGTGCTGCATAACCCTCATGTACGGTCGGAATCTGCTCTCTCCCCTGCTCTGCATAACTTCTGTGATCGATATGCTGCTCAGGTGCAAGATTCTCATTAACAATATCCGCCCACTTTTGGCGCCATTCTCTCAGCGTTTCCTTCTTATCCCAACCTGTCGAAGATACTGTTTCACGCTGCCACATCCTACGGCCTCTGGCACCTATCTTCTGTTCTCCCGTTGTCGGATCGATTACAGGAATCCGCTCACCATTCGCGTCAAGCTTATAGGCTTTTTTCTCCTTGGCTCCCCACTCTCCGTTAACAGTTATAGGTCTGGTGGTACACATCAAGTGGGCATGCGGATTTCCGTCACCCTTATCATGCAAAGCCCAATCAACAATCATGCCCTGAGAAGCCAAAAACTTTGCAAAGTTTCTGGCTATTGTTATCTGCACTTCCCTGCTGCACTCAACCGGAAGTGCAACATCAAATTCGCGAGCAAGTCGCGAATCCGCTTTACTCTCGATCCGCTGGACTTCATTCCATAAAGTCTGGCGGTCGAGAAATCGTTCCGGCGCATTGTCGCAAAGCACAATCTCGGAAAAGACAACACCACCTTTGTTACGGTAGTCAAAGGTGCGGTCTGTCTCTTCCGAGTAAAGCTTTTCGCCGGAACGATAAGCAGCGCAAGCAATCGCAGAACGCCCTTTGCTTCTGCTGATTGGTTTTGTATGTAAATGGTAAATTGCCATTTGCTGCGCTGCTCCTTTCGTGAGGTTTACCGAACGAAATCATAGGGGTCAAGGGGCTTTGCCCTTTGCGCACTAAGGACATACGCGCGTAGCGAGTGTGTCCGTAAGTGCGCCCTTATCTATGATAAGGGGTCATAAAACTTACAGTTTAATTATAGTATCGTTTCTCCTAAAAGTACATATAAGAACAAACATTTTTTCTAATGCGGTGCTATAATAACATACAGATACAACCATTAAAGGGACAGAAAGGAGTAATGATATGCCAAAAAGAAGTTACGACGAACAGATCGCCGACATGGAGAAGAAACTCGAGATACAGAAGAACAGACTGAAAGAAATAAAAGCTCGCAAAAAGGCTGAGGAAAAATCCAAGGAACGGAAAGAACGCACACACCGTCTGATCCAGATTGGTGCGATCTGCGAAGAAGTTTATGGAGAACCTATTACCGAAGGAGCTTTGCAAGATGCACTCAGAAAATTCCTCAGGGATCAGGATTCACGCGGACAGTATTATTCGGGTGCCTTGAATAAAGCAAAGGCAGCACCGGAAGCTGCCAACGCTGAGGGTGCTGCCGGAAATATTCAGTCGTAATCAAAACATCATAAAAAATAGCGGAAACTAAGTGTAAACTAGTAGAAACTAAGCAGAAACTACCGCAGAAAGTTACTAGTAACGAGGTTTCCACATGGGTAAGACAATAAAAGAACTGGCAGATGAAATCGGTGTCAGTAAGACAGCGATCCGAAAGTATATGGATGATGACTTTAAATCAGCCTATACAACAAGGGAAGGGGAGAAGGGACCTGTCATAATATCTGACGAGGGTGTCACTATCCTGAGGGAGAAATGCAAGGGCAAACCTGCCGCAAACCAAGAACCAGAAACCACCACAAACCAAGCGGAAACTACTGGAAACCATGTCGATTCTGAACTTCTCAGCATCTTACAAGGCGAATTAGAAACCCTGAATAAACAACTTGCTCAAAAGGACTCACAGCTCGCCGAGAAGGACAGACAGATCCAAGAACTGAC
>JAIKZM010000076.1 GCA_024682215.1 Saccharofermentans sp.
CCGTATGTGACCATGATGCCCATTGCGACTGAAACGCTGTAGAAGAGCTGGCCCATAGCATCCATTACGATAGTGACGACATCATTGAAAGTAAGCTCTTTGAAGCTCGGTATGAAAAGGATCTTGAGTCCCTGAAGTCCGGTCCTTCCGTCCTCCGACTGTATAGTCAGCGCAAATACCGAGATCCCGATTACGAGAATGAGAAGTACGGGCATCAGTATCTTACTCATCCTTTCGATGCCGCCGTTGACGCCCCTTAATACGACTACCATAGTCGCGCCGAGGAATAATGCGGTCATCAGTATCGGCTGCGGAACGGACGTGATGAACTGTCCGAAGAAACCGTCAGTCGCGGCATCGTTTCCGAGTCCCGTGATGTAAACGGTGAAGTACTTTAAGACCCATCCGCCGATGACGCAGTAGTAAGGCAGTATTATGAACGGAACGACTGTCGCAAGAGTTCCGAGCCACTTGAACTTTTTGCTTATCTCCCCGTATGCGGTGAGCGCGCTCTGCTTTGTCTTGCGGCCTATTACGACCTCTGAGACGAGGAGCGTAAAGCCGAATGTCAGCGTGAGTATGAGATAGATCAGGAGGAATATTCCGCCCCCGTCCTTAGCCGCAAGATAAGGAAATCTCCAGATGTTGCCGAGTCCTACGGCGCTTCCCGCAGCGGCCAGTATGAACCCCAGTGTGCCTGTGAAAGTATCTCTCTTTTTGCTCATGTTCCGTATCCTTCGACGAGGGCTTTCAGGACTTCATAGCGTTCCTTCTTCTCAGCCTTCGCGAAATGTATCTCCCTCTTTTGTGGATATTTGTCATCGTAAACCAGGGTCTTCGCCTCTTCCCCGAACTGCTCGGACGTCAGGTCGAACCTCGCGTTCCCTATGACGTTGTAGCAGTGAAAAGTGCCGCCTTCCCTGGGTATGCCGTATACCTCGCCCCCGAAAAGATCCTGCACGAGAAAAGCCGTGATGGAACACTGTCCGCATGTCTTGTTTTCCAAAGACCAGAGGTGCCTGAGCCTCGGAGCGCATGTCTCCACGCGCCAGAGTCCGTCGGAAAGCGCATCGTAAAGATCCGCGGCAGACTTAAGCCACGCAGGCGCGCCCTCCAGAGGCTTCACCGATGAGGCTGCCTCCCAGCCGTAAAACTTATATTCCATCACTTCAAGAAAACCCCGCAAATAAAATGCACAATGATTATATCACGCGTGTACATATGAGTGAGCAGTATTTCCGAGCGATTTCCGCACAAGTGAGCAAAGCGAACGCGGAGGACTTAGCGAGGAGATGCTGCTCACTCACTCAAACATCTTGCGGTCGCTGCCCTGCTTTTCGAAATCGGTTCCGCCTTCGATCTCTTCTTCCTCAGCCTCGGGCTTCGCGGTGATGAAATCGAACCTGTTCTTTTCGCCGTAGTTCCATCCTGAATCAATAGGCACGAAATCCATGGTCGTCTCATATGCTTCAGTCGGATAGGACGGATCGAAATACTGAAGGTAGCTCTGTTCTTTATCAAGAGTGTGATTGTCACTCTCCGAAAATCTTTCCACTCCGCGCTTCTCAACACCGAGGAGGAGCCTCGGGAGCATCCTCGTCAGGAATATTATGAGCAGTACCGCCAGCACGATCATGGCAAGTCCCGTAAGAGGATTTTCGAGCAGGTAATTCAGCGTCTTGTAGTAGAACAGGAACGGCAGGCCGAAGCAAAAGAGCAGTACCGGCAGGCCGTAAAGGAAGCCGCGGATCGCGCCGTTTGCGGAGACCGTCTTCATCTTCGCGCGCTTCGCGGTGCGGTCAAACGTCTCCCATCCTTTGGCATACGGGAATTCGCCTGATACCTTTCCGGTCTGGCCATTTACGACATACTGGTACTTGATGCCGTTATGTTCGAGCGTAAGGAACCATATCGGCAGCAGCGCATACTTGATCGTCTGGTTGCTGTATCTCGTCCTGCTCGCTTTGTAATCCGGCGTGAACTTGTCGTATCCCATGTTGAATGTATGTGATACCTCAAGCGCATACTTGTCCAGACGGCGGTAGATCTTATCTGTCATGTCCAGAGGCTGCTCGTCGTATTTCTCGGCGAAATATCCCTGCAGATACTCAGGCCTGAAAGGAACGAGCTCCGTGTAATCGAATGGCTCTGCAGCAGACATCAGCCTGTCGGGGAGCTTCTTTTCGCCGTCGAAAGGAATGTCCTTAAGTCTGAATTTCGCCTTGGCATAGATCCTCTGCGAATAGTTGTCGCCAGTGAGATTTCCACCGGCACCGTGATGTTCATACTCGACATCAACCATCTTTCCGACTCTGGCAACGCCGTTAAGACGCGCTTCGACCTCCGAGCTTATGATCCACACGGGAACATAAAGGCCCGTCATCCTGGACAGCTTCTCATCGTTAATGTAATTCTTAGGCAGGTGCGCGATCTCTTCGCAGTGCTCCTTGAAAAGGCTTACAGCCTTGTCTTTGCCGAATGCGAACGGGATTATGTAATCGGGCCTGAACTCACGCGTGAGCCTTCTGGTGACGAGCGCGGGCGATCCGCAGAACGCGCAGAAAGTCGCGGAAGTATTCTCGTCGGTGATGATCTGTGCGCCGCATGAATTGCATACGATCTCGTGGCGCCTCTTGTCGTCGTCGCTCATCTCGGTCTTGCCGTCGTAATCCTTTTCAGGATTGGCAAGCGCAAAAGAGCCCGTGCGGTCAAGCGTCTCAGGATCAAATACCGAGCCGCAGTTCCCGCACATCAGCGCGCTGTGTTCCGTGTCATAGAAAAGGTTTGAGCCGCAGTTAGCGCACTTCTTCGAATCCGCCGAAAACGATGCGGGATCCGACGTGTCAAACCTTGCCTGATCTTTCTTTGCCTCATCCCAGATAGCCATAAA
>JAIKZM010000090.1 GCA_024682215.1 Saccharofermentans sp.
TAGCATCGGCTATGCCGACAGTTGCGGGTGATGAAACTGACATAAAAACACTTCCTCTCTTCCGGACTTTACCGTCGGCTGCAGACTTTCACTGCATCGATCCTGCATGAACGAAATTTTACAGGACTTGCGGACTTCCCCTTTGGGGTCACCGCCGGTCGGAGAATCGCACTCCGCCTTGGACGCCTCAATTATACCCGCCGGAGCGGGTTTGTAAAGTGGGTTGTTCAGATCCCGGGAAATTCATCCTTAGGCTTGTTGTAGAAGATCTTATCGATGAACGCGAAGCAGACGAGCAGGCCGTGGCTGTAGAACTTGAAGCACTTGTAGCCCAATGATCTGCCGACAACGGAATCCTTGCCGCCGTCGGGGTTCTCGATGACGAGCCTGTCAAATTTCGTTTCCTTCATGTCACTGCCGAGGATGCTTCCGAGCGTGGAATGCTCGTCATTCTCGATTATCGTGAACTCGAGCTTGCTGACCATGCCGCAGAATTCGCTCCATGGCTGGGTTGAAAAAGACATGTGGACATCGTTGCCGGAGATTGCCGGCTCCCTGGTTATCGTGAACTTTACGCGGCCGTTGCTGAGCCTCTTGAGCTTCAGGTCGTAAACGCTCTCCGAATGGTTGGAGACGAAGGATTCGACCGGGTCGGTTGCATATTCGGTGAAGACGTCCCTCCAGCGGTCGAACGGGTGGAAATACTCCTTGTCGAGAAGCAGGTCGGCTCTGGCCTTTGCGAGTTCCTCGCGGATCGAAGCCTGAACCTTCTTGTCGCCGTATTCGTAGGCCTTCTCGATCCTCTTGCTGATCGCGTAGTCAGCCTCGAGCATGACGGCATAACGTCTCAGGCGCTGGTTCGGAAGTTCGCCGAGAGCCCTGCCGAGCCTCAGCGCGCAGTCCGCGAAATCGCATCCGCAGTCGCCGTTCTCGAAATAGAACTTGGTCTCGTCGTAGAGCTTGATGTAAGTCTGGAAGGCGAGAGGCGGATTCGGGCGCACGTACTGCCCTTTCATGAACATGTCCGCGATCTTGTATTTTGCCTCGACGATATTGAAGTTCGACGCGACCGAGAAATAGAAGAAAGCCTTCTCGTAATCGGGTTTTCCGTCGAGCCTTCCGTAGTAGTGGATATAGCCTAAGGTGTTAGCGGCATAGCCGAAACTGAACTTGCGCCAGAGGATGTCGAGGAGCTGTGCCGATAAGGCGAAGTCGCACTTGAAGACCGCATTGCCGCCGTAGCAGCCGTATGCCTTGGCCTTGAGTGCCTCAAAGATTTCCTTCTCGCAGAGGTCGTCTGTAAACATCCTGAAGAGCTCCTTGATGTCGGCCGGAGCGTCATTGAGGAGGATGTTGTTGTCCCAGTGATTGATGAAAGCGGTCTTCTGGGGAACGGTATATCTTCTTTCGGTCAGCGGAAGATCCTTGTCCTCAAGGAAGAGGTCGATCATGCTAATCATGGAATCGAGGTCAAGATAGCGCGACAGGGGAAGCGGCTTATAGAGCTTCTTGTCCAGGTCGGAATTCGCGATGACGGCCAGGATGGTTATCAGAACGTCGTCCTCGTTCATTGGGATCGACGGAACTTCGATCGCGGTCATTGCGTCGGGATCGGGACCGAAAAGGTCGTCGAGGCAAAGGTTGTGGAAGAAATAGACCACAACCGGATACCACCAGTCGAAAATAAAGTCGTCGAGCGATACGTTGTCATCGGCGAAATGTGTAAGGGCGGTCCTTAAGTCATCGAGCTGCATCGGATAATCGACTTCGCACTGGACATCAAATCCGTTCGAGGGATATGCGTCATCGGCGTCCCCGCCGACCAGGTCAAACCAGCCGATGTCGTAGCGGCAGAAGTCGATAAGCTTCTGCTGGGTAACAAAGATATAAGGCTGGCTCTTGTTCTTACTCATCTGTAAATGTTCTTGATAGAAACGGATTTTTTTGGGTATCCGCTTTTTTATAGAGCGTATTTTAACATATGGCACATTTTATTGTCGGACAAGATTATCGGCATATGTCGAAAATAACTATTGTTAATTCGCGTCCGACAATTTATAGTAGATACGCCAAAAGCAAAAATACATTCAGGAGAAGAGTCATGCTGGAACTACAGAATATATGCTTTCATGCCGATGACAAGGATATCCTCAAGAATATAAATCTTAAGATAGACGACAAGTTCGTCGCCATCACCGGCCCCAACGGCAGCGGCAAGTCAACGCTGCTCAAGATAATAATGGGCATCATCACGCCCACATCCGGAAGGATCATCTTCGACGGAGAGGACATTACTGACCTCCCGATCAACGAGCGCGCTGACCGCGGAATGAGCTTTGCTTTCCAGACTCCCGTAAGGTTCAAGGGCATCAGGGTAAGGGACATCCTTTCGATCGCCGAAGGCAAGCCCGTCAAGATGGGAACATTTTTGAGAGCCGTCGGTCTGTGCCCGAAGGATTACCTCGACCGTGAGATCAACGACACGCTCTCGGGCGGCGAGCTCAAGAGGATCGAGATAGCAACCGCGGCTGCAAGAGGCGGCAAATTAAGTCTTTTCGATGAGCCTGAAGCCGGAATCGACCTTTGGAGCTTCCAGAACCTGATCCAGGTTTTCGAGAACTTAAGAGAAGTTACAAACGGCAATATCATGATCATCTCCCACCAGGAACGCATCCTCGAGATCGCCGACAAGATCGTTTACTTAAAGGACGGCGAAGTTGACAGATACGATGACAGCGAAAAGATAATGGAAGAACTTAACATGACGCATCACAGGAACCGCAAGGGATGCCTGATCGCGGGAGCTGAGGGGGTAAACTGTAATGGATGATCTCGAGAAAAGGATCTTAAAGGAAGTCGCCGAGCTCGATTCGCTCCCCGTAGGCGCTTTCAACATAAGGAACAACGGCGCAAGCGAGGCAAGAAACTCGACAGCGAACATCGATATCGAGTCGCGTGAGGACGGCCAGGGCATCAACATCTACATCAAGGACGGCACGAAGAACGAATCCTGCCACATCCCGGTCATCATAAGCAAATCCGGACACAAGGAGACCGTTTTCAACGAGTTCTTCATCGGCGAGGACTGCGATGTCACGATCGTTGCGGGCTGCGGCATCAGCAACTGCGGAGGCCATGACAGCCAGCATGACGGCGTTCATTCTTTCCACGTCGGAAAGAACTCCCGCGTCAAATACATCGAAAAGCATTACGGCGAGGGCACAGGAACCGGCAAGAGGTTCATGAACCCCACCACCGAAGTAGAGCTTCTCGAAGGCTCCACAATGGAGATGGACACTTCGCAGATCGCCGGAATCAACGATACGCACAGGGTCACGAAGGCGACCGTAGGTCCCGGCGCGACACTGCTCCTGCACGACAAGATACTTACCAACTTTGACCAGACGGCTTCTGCCGAGATGATCATAGCCCTCGACGGTGAAGATTCAAAGTGCGACATCGTCAGCCGCGGCGTTGCAAAGGATACCTCAAAGCAGGACGTCATCATCGACATCTCAGGAAACGCAAAATGCAGCGGCCATGCCGAGTGCGACTCCATCATCATGGACCACGGCATCATCGTTGCCACACCTAAGCTTGCAGCTACCAATGTTGACGCATCGCTGATCCACGAGGCTGCGATCGGAAAGATCGCGGGCGAGCAGATCACAAAGCTCATGACACTGGGCCTTACTGAGCAGCAGGCTGAGCAGAAGATCATCGAAGGGTTCCTCAGATAACAGATGTCAGACAAAAAAACGAAAATCGGTCTCGTCCTGGAAGGCGGCGGTATGAAATGCGCGTACGGTGCGGGCATATTAGACTGCTTCCTTGAGGCGGGCATTGAGTTTGATTACTGCATCGGCGTCTCCGCTGGTTCGGGAAACGGCATGACCTTCCTCGCGCGCCAGCACGGAAGGAATCTGAGGTTCTACACCGAGCACGCGAGCGATCCCGGATACTTCGGACTCAAGCCCCTCATAGATGAGGGCGGTATCTTCGGGATCGAATACATCTATAACGATCTTTCGATCTCGACGGGCAAGGACCCGCTCGACTATGAAACGTTTGCCGCAAATCCGTGTGATTTCGAGGTCGTCGCGACAGATGCCGCAACGGGCAAAGCGGTCTATTTTCAGAAGTCGGACATCCAAAAGGACGATTACAGGGTCATCATGTGCTCTGCGTGCCTGCCTGCCGTCAGCAAGCCGGTACAGTTCAGGGGACGGTACTATTTCGACGGCGGCGTAGCCGATTCGATCCCCTGTGACAGGGCTTTCGAAAAGGGTTGCGACAAGATAGTCGTCATCACTTCAAAGCCGAGAGACTTCTTCAAGGAACCCGAGAGCTTCAGGGCGGCATATACCAAGGTCCTCAAGGACTGGCCCGAGACGATAAAGGCAGTGGACAACAGACATCTGACTTACCGCGAGGAGCAGAGGAAGATGTTCGGGTATGAGGCAAGGGGGACAGCGTTCCTTTACTGCATGAGCAGGCCGATCAGATCATCCACTTACAACATAAACAGGAACACGGCTCAGGAGATGTATGATCTGGGACGCAGGGACTATGTTTCCACGCTTCCCCAACTCCAGAAATTTCTCAAAGTTTAATTACAATTCCTCCCGTTTGTGATAACATTGGATGTGTACCAAATCGGCATCTTTTATACATCGGGAGATCTACCATGGGACTTAATTTCCGCAAATCGATCACACTTTTCAAAGGCGTAAAGCTCAATCTCAGCAAGTCCGGACCTTCGCTTTCTTTCGGAAGATCGGGACTGCGCCAGTCCATCAATCTCAAGGGACAGGCACGCACTTCCGTGGGCATCCCCGGCACTGGCATTTACTATACAAAGAACACCAACGTTAAGAATCTTGCCAAGAAGGGCAAGGAGAAGCTCGAAGAGCTGACATCCAAGAAAAAGGGCAAGGCAGAGGAGCAGGCAGCTCTTCCTGCTGCAGCCGGAGCAGCAGCCGCAAAGGGCGCAAAGACAACGAAGGCAGCTGCAAAGGCAGCACCTGCGGTCAATCCGGATCTCGAGCGCAACCAGCAGCTCGTTGCCGAGTTTGAAGAGAGGATCGAGGCAGTCAAGTCCGTTCACAAGCAGAGCGACGGATATATCGACTGGGAGGTCATCAAGAAGGGCGCTGGCAACAACAAGGAACTCATTCCTTTTGCTGAGAGTGTTCTCGAAGGAAATATCGATTCTTATTTCAAGGTTATTGCAGAGGCAGGTCCGTTTGACGATCTCCTTGAGTTCGGATCATCTTTTGAAGTCGGTACAGACGATCCCTCGATGCTTGAGATCGAGTTCCGTGTAATGAGCGACAAGGTCATTCCCGAGAACAAGCTCTCCCTCAAGGCAAACGGCGATCTTGTCGAAAAGCCTTTCACAAAGACAGAGTACTATGAGCTCGTTCAGGACTACGTCGCAAGCACGATCCTCCGTGTTGCGCGTGATTCCTTCGCGCTCCTTCCGATCCAGAAGGTCATCATCCACGCTGTTGACTTCAAGCTCAATACCGCAACGGGAAATGAGGATGAGATCACCATCGTTTCGGTCAAGATCAAGCGTGACGCACTTATGACCATCAACTTCGAGAGGATCGATCCGTCGGATTGCCTCGGAGGCTTTGAGATCAACGAGAAATTCAAGAAGACAAGCGGTTTTGCGCCTGTCGACAGACTTCTCCCCGATTAACACAATATTACGCAATTGATAACCTTTTTTGAATATCGGCCTGTTTCAATTGTGCTTGAACTGGCTGCATATTAGAATAAACATAAATATAACGGGCAAGAGGTGGCTGATGGGAAGACGCAAAAGAGTCGCGATACTTGTCGGTCAGGCAGACGAGTATTATCAGACCGAATTCATTTGCGGTTTTGAAAAGCGGGCTTTCAGTTTCAACTGGGATGTCTGCGTTTTTTCCATGTATCAGAAATACCAGAGCAGCACCGCGCGTGAGCAGGGCGAGTCTTCGATATTCTCCCTCGTTCCTTATGAAGATCTTGACGGCATAATCCTCATGCTCGACACTCTCCAAACGCCGGGACTCGCTGACGCTGTTGAGGAGGCCGCTCACAAGAGGGCAAAGTGCCCCGTCATCTCAGTAGACAAGCAGAGCAAGTATTTTTATTCCGTCTTCCCGGATCACTATAAAGGCGTTAAGTATCTTGTAAGCCACCTCATCGAGGAGCACGGCTACAAGGACATCGCTTTCCTGACAGGCAAGGCATGGCATCCTTATTCCAAGCAGAGGATGCAGGCATTTAAAGATGCCATGAACGAGCACAAGCTCATGATCCGCAACAACCGCATGTTCTACGGCGATTTCTGGTATACGAGCGGTGAGAACCTCGGTGACCGTCTTGCAAAGGACAAGGACAATCTTCCCGAAGCGATTGCATGCGCCAACGACTGCATGGCCATTGGTGTCTGCAAAGCGCTTATCGAGAACGGCATCAGGGTACCCGATGATGTCGCGGTCGTAGGCTATGACTCAAACGAGGAAGGCCGTTTTTCGCCTGTTCCGATCACTTCGGTAAAGCTTCCCGCAGATGATTTCGGAAAGTACTGCGCGGAGACGCTTCTCGGCATGTCTGAGGGCAAGGATCCCGCACCTTTTGATTCTCCGGTCATCGAATTTACCGGCAGGAGCTGCGGCTGCGAAATGAAACGCGAGGATACTGCGCCGGCATTCCGCACTACATGGGATACCAATACCTCGGCCAACAGCGTTTTCTCTAATTTCAACCACCTGGAAGACGACATCCTTTCCAAGAATGATCTTTACGGCATTATCAGCACACTTTTCACATATGTATACCAGTTAAGGGAATTCGAGAGTTTCAGCCTTTGCATCAATGACGGCTGGAATCATTACGGAACGAATGCCGAGGAGAGCGTCCTTGATGACGGGACCGTGATCCCCAGGAACGACTCCAGCGAAAAGCACATTGATTCCGCTTTCCTTTCCGATCCCGGAAGGTTCTTCCCGGTCAAGATGATGGAAGTAA
>JAIKZM010000139.1 GCA_024682215.1 Saccharofermentans sp.
GGGACAAATTGAAATAAAAACAAAAGGCGGAATGTACAGCAACACTGCAGTGGTACCAAATGAAAGCACAGACCATCTGCTTCCGGCCGAAAATTATCATAAAACAACGCAAATGGGGTGTCTCATTTTGAGACACCCCATTCTTTTTATCTTATTGCCGGATTCGGTGACGTGCACTTATTTGTTTGCAGATAAAACGATATCGGTAACTTCTGAGATCGTGCACTTGCCGTCGATGGTCTCCATGACCTGTACCAGAGCGTACTTACATGTGGAATTCGGAGATACTGCGGTAACTTTGCAGAGGATCACGTGATTTGTTCCGTTGATGACCTGTGATCCGATGTTTGCCACGGGCTCATAGTTTGCGCCGAGCTTGCTTGCGGAAGCCTTGTCCATGATAGCTGCGATGTCAGGAGTAATAGCAGGGTTTTCTGCGAAAGTGAAACCGCCGAGAGGGGCTTTGCCGTCGCGTGCTCCGGGCAATGCAACGTCCTCGATGTTCAGGATCTTGCAATCCTTTTTCAGATCTTCATATATGTATACGAGAGTGTATCTCGGAGTTGCTCCGGGGCGTACTACTGTTGCCTTGGCGAGGAAGCAGTGATTTGTTCCGGATACTACCTGGGAAGCGAGGTAAGCGACGGGTTCATACTTAACGCCTACGAGTTTTTCCATAGCCTTGTCAAATATTGCTTTCTGAGCATCTGTGATTGTCTGATCTTCTGCTGTCTGCCAGCCGCCTGCGACTGCTGCTCTGTCGATCTCATCGTTTGAAATGTCAACTATATTGATCTCTGTTGCTGTATCTGCATTGCTGCTGCCGGGATTCCTGCTGCATGCGACGAGTCCTACGTTTGCCATTACGCCTACGAGTCCGATCGCTGCGATCTTGACTGTGATCTTTGTAAATTCAGATTTCATATTATTGTCCTCCTGTTAGATAGTTCAAAGTCTGGTTTTGGTTTGTAGCCTCATTATCGGGGCTGCCAGGAGGGTTAACAATCAGTAATGTCAGCGTTTTCCGTTGCTTAAGCGACACAATGTACAGACGGTGTCGCGTTAAGGGAAACAGATCTTATCGAAAGGTGAAAATGGGGTCAGTCGTGGGGAGGATTTCTCTTCTTATCCCACTTTCTCTTAACTTCTTCTGCCTTTGCGATGACCTTTTCTTTCCATTGGTCATCATCGGCATCGAGCTGGTAAGCGTCAAAGCCGTATTCGCGGCCATATGAACATATGACCGCCTCGTCATCTATATGCAGTGAGATCCTGTATCTGTTGGGTACTTTTTGAGGAAGGATCTGTTTCCTGTTCGCCTGTACTTCTTTAAGATGTCTTTCGGCATTTACGATACCGTCAAACTTTACGCCGTAACGTCTGAACAGTCCCTGGATATATCCTATGGAACGGAAAGAAGAAGTATAGACCCATACTTCGAAACCCATCTGCTGCAGAGTGTTTATGAGCTCAGGAGCACCTGCCCTAAGCCTTTCCTTGTAGAGTGCCTTAAAAGGGATGGGAAGCTCAGGCTCAGTCTTGTGAGTCTTAGGATTTACGAAAAGAACCTCATCCAGGTCGAATGAGATCCTCATCTTTTCAGTGTTGTTTGCTTCCTGCACGCTTTTCGATCTCCTCTATGATCGCGATTGCTTTCTTAGACCACTCTTCTTCGGGAACGTTGATCTGGTATTCTTCGAATTCACCGGTCCTTCCATGCGTTTCGACTATGGCGTTGTTGTCAATGTGGAGCGTCGTATCGTATTTGTTGTTGATGAGCTCTCTCAACTTGGCAGCTCTTTCCGATTTGTTCTGCGTGTGCTTGTCGACGCCGGTCAGGATTCCGTCGACATGGACAGAATACGCCTTGAAGAATTTCTGGATATCATCGATCGAATAGAAATCTCGCGCATATACCCAGATGTCATATCCGCTCTTTGACAGACTGTAAAGAAGAGCCGGAATGCCGAGCCTTATACGCTGTTTGAAACGGACGCTGAAAGGGAAAGTGAATGCTTTTTTCTCAAGGTACTGATAATCAGCTGATCTGAATATGACTTCATCAAGATCTATCGTCGCGCGCTTGTCGTGCTGTGACTTCTCAAGGATGGTCTTGATATCAGATTCTGTCGCGCAGTTAATGATCTTTATCGGGACCCATTTTATGTTGCAGCGCATAGCTGCAGCCCATCTGTGATGTCCGTTGAGAAGGAGATAGCCGTGAGGACGAAGCTTTTCGACCATGAGAGGATCATCTATGGGAGATTTGTCTATTCTCATCGCGTCGCGGAATTTTGTCTCATACTCGCTGATGATCTTGTAGCTCGGACCGATCTTTTCCATTGAGAATTCATCATCGGGATTCGGGTGGATATTCTTGCACGCAGTTGATTTTACGACGAGCCTTTCAAGCAGGCCGGCATGTACGGGTATTGCAACGCCTTTCTGCTGCTCTATATCTTTTAATACGTATTCCATTAACTGCGTCTTGGCCATAAGAACCCTCCTTATGAACGGAAAGTTGTATTACAATGGATCATTCGATCGTAAGTATGTCGGAAAAGCCGGTTACGGTAAAAACCTCCATTATTGAAGGATTGGCATTCCTGATCTTCATGCTGCCTTTTTTGTTCATTGCTTTTTGTGATACAAGGAGCGACCTTAATCCGGCAGATGAGATATAGACGAGTTTTTCAAGATCAAACACAAGAGATGTTATCTCACCAAGTGCTTCAGTGAGTACCTGATCGAGTTCAGGGGCCGTCGTGGTATCCAGTCTTCCTTCCAGTGCTATGGTGAGTTCTGAACCGTTGCGGGTCTTGATCAAATTCATACTGTTGGATCTCCCTTTATCTTGATATTTCGTATTATAACATGACGTAATGATGCCATTACCCTTTTTATCAGTTAATCGACACACAGATATAAAACTGTTGCTTAATCATCAGAAACGAAGGCTATTAGTGATTGTCCGGGTTGGCATGAATGCTGATAATGAAGCCGTTGAAAACTTAACGGAGAAACGAAGATGGAAAAGGATTCAAAGGCAGTTCAGAAGCTTATGGTTTTTTTGGAGCTTTGTTATCACACGATCCTGTTCATGTTTGGATAAACGCGTATTTCAGCCATTTGAAAAAAGTTTGTAAAGGATGCGTGAAAACAGCTGAAAAAGGCTTAAAATGCTATGCTTTTAAAAAGGTGGATTATTGACAAACAGTGTGTTTGAAAATAAAATTCTTTTATATAAATGTAAAGCTGATTTGAGGCATTTATTTACATCCAAAAGACAGAAAGGGGTCACAACATGAGCATGATCGAGAAGACATTTAACAGCGGTGATATCATCATCAAAGAGGGAGATACAGGTAATACGTTCTTCTATCTTTTGGAGGGTAATGTCGGAGTTTACAAGAATTACGGCGAGGAAGACCAGGTCCAGATCAGGATCCTTGATGCCGGACAGTATTTCGGTGAGATGGCTATCATCGAGACATATCCCCGCAGCTCTACCGTAATCGCAGAAGGCGATGTAAAGGTCCAGGAGATCGAAGCTGAAGCTCTTAATGAATATTTCAAGGATAATCCGGAGAAGATCATCCTCATTATGAACCAGCTCGGCAAGAGACTTAAGGAAATGACAGCGGACTATGATGAAGCAAAGAAGATGCTCACAGAGCTCCGTAGCGCAGGTTCCAGCAAGAAGTACGACGGTTTCTTCAAGCAGATGGTCAAGCAGTCTATCTTCACATATACAAAGAACGCAAGGATCGAGAAGCCGAGTGCAGAGGCACTCCGTGAAGCCGCTGAGACTGTTGCCCAGCAGGATAAGGACGGCAACAATGTTGAGTCCTACAAGAAGGGAACGATCATCTTCAAGCAGGGTGAAGTAGGCAAGTGCATGTATATCGTTCACGGCGGTGTCGTTGCTATCTATAACAACTACGGCCAGTACGGCGAGATCAAGCTTACAGAGCTCTATCCTGTAGCTTGCTTCGGTGAGATGGGCATGATCTCTGAAGATGCCCGCAGCGCTACTGCTGTATCAGAATCCGATGATACATATGTTGAGATCATCAAGCCTGATGAGCTTGCAAATCTTTTCAAGACATGCCCTGCAAAGGTCGACATGATCCTTAAGCATCTGTCTTACCGTTTAAGAAGCCTCACATACGATTATTTCAATACATGTAAGGAAATCTACGAGAATTCTGAGAAATGATCAAACCTGAACAGGCACAGTATTTTTTCCAGAATACCGAAGATGCGGTATGCATAGTATCTGCGTCTGGTGACCTTCAGTATGCAAACCCTTCCGCAGAGAAACTTTTCGGTATCCCTGCGGACAGTGGTATGAAGATCTGGAAAGCCGTGCCGTTCGTTGAGGGTAATGACGATCTTATCCAGTTGTTTATCGACGCGGTTACGAACAAAGTCGCTTCTCATGAGGCGCTTGCCGAATACTGGAATAATGACGGCGAGGTCAAGAACCTTCACGTAAGGATGACCTGCTACAAGGGTGAGGAGACAGCTTACCTCATCGTTATTACCGATCTTACGCAGCTCATAAAAGTCAACTCCGCACTTGTCAGATATACATCCAAGGACATTGCGGATTATGTTCTCACGACTGAAGAGGGCCAGAAGAGCGGCGGTAAGAATAAAGAAGTTACCATCATCATGAGCGATCTGCGCGGCTTTACCGCACTCAGTGCACAGCTTACCGCTGAAGAACTCATAACCGTCATCAACCACTATTTCGAAGCCATGGCATCCATCGTTGAGAAATACGGCGGTTCCATCATCGAATTCCTGGGAGACGGAATATTCATCATCTTCGGTGCTCCGAAAGATCTTCCAGATCATCCGCTGATGGCCGTTAAATGTGCGATCGAGATGCAGAACGCAATGAAGGCGGTAAATGAATGGAACGTAAGTAACGGATTCCCCGTGCTCGAGATGGGTATCGGGATCAATACAGGCGTCGTCGTTGTAGGAAACATCGGTTCCGAACAGGCAATGAAGTACGGCTGTATGGGTTCTGCAGTAAACATTACCGGCCGCCTTGAGAGCCTAACCATCGGAGGTCAGGTCTTTATCACGGAGAATACCGCGAAAATGATAAACGAAGAATTATCCATAGTTTCCGAAGGATGTTTCCTGCCCAAGGGTTCACCGGAGGAACTCAAATACTATGAGATAAAGGGTGTTGGTGATCTTGTGACAAATGCTTCCGCTCTAAGCCGCATAACGTGGCGTGAAGAGGCTGAGAACATTAAGTATCAGTACTTTGTGCTCGAAGCCAAAAAGGTGGGAGTAACCTCTTATTTGGGAACGATAGTACGATATTCTGAGGATCACAAGTTTGCCAGGATTATTTCAGAAACAAAACTTGAAGAGAAACAGAACATCATGCTGAGAAAAGATGACGAATGCATTTATGCAAAAGTTATCAGGAAAGATGATGAGGGGGCGGTAATATGTTTCACTTCAATGTCCCAAGTGGTCTCAACTTAAGATCTTTCAAGGCAGAAAACATCACAAGGGTGGCAGGCACGGTTCTTTTGAGCTGCTGCTTTGTTTTTAGCGCTTCAGGCTGCGCAAAGAACGTCAGCCGTGACAAACGGCCTGAGCATGATACCGCGGTCATGATGCCGGCAAACAACTAGACTCTAAAGAATGCCGTTGAAGTTAAGGGAAGGCAGGGTGTTTGCGCTGAAGACGATTATTTTGGGTAAGCGGTTCTGCGACCCTTGCCAAATATGATAAAGACTGGAACCTTATAACTATCAACGAAAACCCGTTTGAAGGATATGAGATCAAGGTAAATCACATCGGTGATATCGATCGCATTTTTCGCAATCCCGATCGCTCTGCTTATCGGTGTTACTGTTTTTGTAGCCACCAGGTATTCATTCCTTGCAGAAGAATGCAACAGGCCTCTAGTATGCGCCCACCGCGGTGACAACGTCAACGCTCCGGAAAACACTTTGCCGGCCTTTGAACTTGCTGCAAGTGAGAACCTTAGATGGATCGAACTTGATGTCTATCAGACTTCAGACGGAGTTATCGTGTGCAACCACGATTCTACGATCAAGAGAACTTCAGGTGTTAATCTTGCCATCCATGACACTACTTATGAGGAGCTTTTAAAACATGAGCTGGGAGATTGGATGCCCGGTGACTACGATCACGTCAAGATAACGACGCTCAAGGAAGCTCTCAGGCTCGCCAAACAGAATAATATGAACGTTCAGGTTGAGCTCAAAGGACACAAAGATGATGTGAACTATGAAGAGAACGTACTTAAGGTCATCAATGAAGCCGGGATGCATGACAACGTCATGATAATCGCACAGGATGCGTCAAGGCTCAGGCGGATATATGAGTTCGATCCGGGCATCACAAAGGGCTATTGCATGTTCATTGCGATCGGCAACGTTGAAGATATCTATTACACAGACAATATCACCATCGAAGAGACCAATGTAACACCGGAGCTTGTAAGTAGGCTGCATGCCCAGGGCAAGAAAGTCTTCTGCTGGACAGTCGATCTTGATGATACAGTACAGTATCTCGTCAACTGCGGCGTTGCTGTCATAGAAACAGATAATCCCATGCTGATCAGCAATGCGCTCGAAAAGGCTGACTATTCAGGCGGCTTCCCGAGGATCTTCCATATCCTCATGCACATAATTGCAAACATGGATAAATAAAAATCTTCGCTGATAGGGTATAATCGCTTGGTAAGGAGAATACACTTGGCTGATATTCAAACTGATACCAAAGCGAATATACCTTTGAAGCAGAAAACGGAACTTAAGAAAGGGCCGGTGATCGCATGCTTCAGTTCATGGGTCATAACGGCCCTTATCATATTGCTTGCGTTTGTTATCCTGGGGATCATTCCTTTCGGTAATGATGCGCTTATCTATAAAGACGGCCAGCAGCAGATGGTCGATCTTTATTGCTGGTTCAAGGATGTGCTGGCGGGAAAGTCATCGATCGATTACACCTTCACAAAGTATCTGGGCGGCAGCAATTTCGCGGTCTTCTCATATTATCTGTCGTCTCCTTTGAACCTGCTCATTGTCTTTTTCGATAAGACACAGGTGCCGCTTTTCATTAACGTGCTCTATATAGTTAAGGCTTCGTTCGCGTCGCTTTTCGCCTGTTTCTATCTCTATATGAGATTTAAGCCCGGTACCCGCATAAAGCTTGCAGCCACTGTGATCCTTTCCGTATCTTACGCTCTCGGCCAGTACATGATCGCTCAGAGCTCGAACATGATGTGGATCGACGGTGTATATATGCTTCCGCTTATAATAGCGGGAGTCGAAAAGCTCGTAAACGAAAAGAAGAGTTCTCTTTTTATTGTCAGCACTGCTTTATCGCTCTGTTTTAACTGGTACACGGGAATCATCAACCTGATGTTCGGAGGCATCTGGTTCCTCTTTGAGTCACTGAGGACAGCGCCTTCGATAAAGAACTTCTTTGTTTCATTCTTCAGATTCTGCGTTGCATCAGCAAGTACGCTCATGATATCCGCAGTTATCCTTTTGCCGTCGCTGACGCTCCTTTCGGGAAGGACATACGGAAGCTCCGGCATCGGAATGCTGCTGGACTTTTCGGTCATGGGTTTCATTCCGGGCTTCATTACTAACTATGGTTTTGGTTTTGCTTCCGTCAAAGGCGGAGTCAACCTGTTTGCAGGAAGCTTTGTCCTTATAGGCATCGTGCTTCTTTTCTTCTCCTCGCTTAAGGTGAGGGATAAGCTGGTCTATGGTCTGCTCCTTCTGACGGTGATAATGTCTTTTTACTGGCAGCCTCTCGTCGCACTGTTCTCAATGCTCAGAAATGTTGAAGGATTCTGGTACCGTTATGCTTACGTAGGTATCTTTGCGTTAGTCTATCTTGCTTCAGTCTTTTACCTTGAGTCGGATACGGCTAAACTTAAGCTTTTTATACCTCCGTGTGTTGCTGCAGCATATTGCATCATCGTCGTATTGCTGACCGATCCCAAGTCCGTCACCGTAGTTGACGCGATATTTACGACCAAGATGTCGGAGCTCTTTATGACACCCAAAGACGATCATCTTGTACCGCTCGCAGCAAAGATGGTCTTTCCGCTGGCAGTATCAATCTTTTTCTGTCTTGCTTTGGGCTTGAAACGCAAAAAGAGCCAGATCTTCAGTGTAAGCGCGATACTACTGTCTGCCGTTATAGTGCTTGAGTTGCTCCTTAACCAGACGGTCTTAGGAAAGATATATTCAACAGCGGACGGCCCTGATATCAGCCGATATAACGCTAATGAAACAGAACTGCTTAAGCAGATAGACGACCCGACTTTTTACCGTGTTGTACAGACTTCATATCACAGTCTGTATAACGGCCTTTCTGCTTCCTACAGTGAGCCGATGGCTTACGGATTCAATTCAGTCACGGCGTTTGTTTCTGCACCGGATGAAAACGAAGTCTATTTTCTGGACAGGGCAGGGTACCCGCAGTATTACGATACGATCCCTGTTACCATGACCGAGAATCTGGCTCTGGACAGTCTGCTTTCCGTAAAGTATGTTCTGCTTCCTGCGGGTGATGAGAACAGCAAAGGACTTACAAAGAAAGGCGGCATTGAAGGCTTCAAGAACCTGTATGAAAATCCTTATGCCGTACCTGCAGCATTCGTAACCGGCGGCACAGGCAGTTACGAGAGCAGAGCAAAGGATTACGCTCTATATCTTAATGATATGTACCGTCATCTGTCGGGAGTTGAACAGGATATCTTCATTCCCGCAGGAAAAGTCGAAACAGCAGTTGACGGAAAAGCTGTCACATACAAGATAACCGTTGACGATGAAAACTCCGTGCTTTACGCAAATTTCATAATGGAGGGAGAGAGCGGTGCAACGCTTTATATGAATGGCGAAAGGTACGTTTCTTACGGCGAGGAAATGTCACCGAAGCTCATCCGCGTAAAGACTGTTGACGGCAAAGCCGAACTGAAGCTCGATTTCTATAAAGCGGAAGGAAAGGTAGCTGATGCGCAGATCTATCTGCTCGATCTTGATGCTCTGAAAGATGCAACTGAAGCTATGAAGAGCGATGCCGCGTCACGCATTGACATAAGAGACGGATACTGCGTTTTCGAAGTGGATAATGGCTTTTCCGGAACAAGTCTGTTTACGTCTGTTCCCTATCACAAGGGATGGACGGTAACTGTAAACGGCAGGAAAACCGATGTGGATCTGACGGGCAATGCCCTGATGACGGTTCCGCTCGAAAATGGAAAGAATGTTATAGAGATGAACTACCGCGTGCCGAACAAGACGGCAGGCATCGGTTTAATGGCCGCAGGAATACTGCTTCTTGCAGGTATTGCTCTTTTCGAGAACAGGAAGAAGATCAGTACTTGATCTCCCAGTAGAATTCATCACGCTTGCAGAATGAATAGTTGTACTCTTTGGTTCCCGGAGTGTCTTCGGTCGGTTCGTTTTGTGAGACGAACTTGCCGATCGCGTCTGTTTTTTTCTGAAGCTGGATGTCCGTAAGGGTAACCTTAACGGCTTTGTTCCAGTCAAGGTCCGTCTTCATGGTGGGGAACGGATTCGTAAAGCTCTTGATTATTGGCCGGTTGCCCGTATCGTATGTCAGATGCTCAGGCCATGTGGTTTCCTCACCGTGTATTACAGACTCGCAGAGGACCGGATGATAGCCGGTTTCTGACGAGAGCTTCTTCAGTGTTTCTCTGACGAGGATGAATGCAAATTTGTGATCTGTATGCCACTCGTATTCTGAAGTCGTGTATATGCGGTCGGGACGGCACGCAAGAAGGTAATTGGAAAGGTCAGATGTCAGATTTGCTCCGCAGTAGTTTGCGGGCTCGCCTGTATTCATCGTGTGGTAGTCATATACATTAAGAGGAGAGACTCCGTATGTTGCGCTTTCTCCGCTGCTCGCCCTGAATACCTGTTCCTGGTTTCCGGCGGAATAGAGAGCTTCCATTGTAAGATCTCCATATCCCAGAACAGTTACGTCTGACTTGTCTACTCCGAGAAGTTCAAGTGCCGCGATGCTCTCAGCGATCCTGACGGGTGCGTATTTCGTTCCGTAGTAATCACCGTTGGTAAGGAAAATGACCTTTACGGTATTGCCTTCTTCTATGGTCTTCTGTATCGTTCCGGCAAATGCCAGGATCTCATCATCCTGGTGCGGAGCCACGATAAGTGATACCGATCTTGCCGACTTTTCTACAGATGCGTTCGTGATGTCAATGTTGCCGTCTCCGGGCAGGAACTTGAACTTGACGCTGGCTTTTCCTTCGTCTAGGAAGATCTGTTCTCTGATGGTTCCCGATCCTTTCGGGAAATCGACTTTTTTATAGAAACGGTCATTGATGAAAAGACCGTATGTGGCATCGGCGCCGGCGTTCTGATAATCGGCCTTAAGTTCATAGCGGCCTTTTTCGGTTAAGTCGAAATCGAATGTCTTGGAATGATCTCCGGGCAGGAGATCTGCATCGTAGTTATATACTTCAACTCTTCTGAAAACAGCACCGTTGTCCTCAAAGACCTTTACCGAACTAAGCATCTCACCGACCATGGATTTGCAGTATGCGCGGCGGTCGTCGTTCTCTTCAAAGAAAGTAATCTTGCCGTAGATGCGGTTTCCTTTCATGATACCGTCATGTACGGTGTCCTTGGGGTAGAACATATAAAGGCCTGTCATGCCGCCGTTGTGGGCATAGCCGTGCTCAGAGCCGTATCCGTCGATGTTGACCGAACAGTTAATGAAATCAGGATATCCGGCACCTACAAGTCCTCCCATGAACTGTTCATCTTTGGTATTGCGGTCTGTATCGATGCAGACGAGCGTGACGTCGGCACGAACATTTTCAAACCTGCCGAAACCGTAACCTGCAACTCCTCCGACACCGAACATCCTGTCATGCGCTCTGAGATACACGTCACCTTTTACGCTGCAGTTTATGATCTGCGAATTGCCTGTATATCCTGCCAGGGTTCCGACGAAGCAGGGCTTGTCGGAAGTGACATCTGCATATACCGAATCAAGCGTCAGATTCTTGATCGTGGCGCCTTCTATGACGTCAAACAAGCCGACGAGAGATGTGGAATAAGATTTCATATTGCCGTCGTATGTATCCCTGACGGCAACGCCGGGTTTATCAAGACGCAGGTTCTTTATCGCATGGCTGTTGCCGTCAAAGATGCCGTTAAAGGTAAACGGTGTCCAATCCCTTCCTTTCATGTCGATGTCGCAGGAAAGGTAAAACCTGCCGCCCGGCTTGGCTGACATGGCCTTAAGGTCTTCATATGAAGAAACTCTTGTATATGTCAGAAGTTCGATCTTGTGCGCGAAGTCGCAGTAAGCGAAAAGAATAAACAGGAGAAGCACCAAAGCAGCTGCGGCTACGCCTGCAAGCAGATACTTGGTCTTAGGGCTTTGAGCGGTTTTCTTGTTCATTATTTAAAGTATCCCATCCGTAAGTTTTTATTTATACTAATTAAAGAATTCTTAAAATTCAATAAAAGGGTATATGTATGGAAGAGTTTATTGTTCTTGATGACAGCCGTTTCGATGAGATGGCGCAGCTTTATAAGGTTTCTTTTGCGGGAGAACCCTGGAATGATGACTGGAGCGACCCGGTGCAGCTTGCTGAGTATGTCAGGGAGATCTCAAGCGGATACAACGCTCTGAATTTCGGTCTCCTGATCGACGGAAAGCTTGCTGCCATGTCCCTTGGCATGATCAGGCACTGGTGGGAGGGTACCAATTACAATATTGAAGAACTGTGCGTTGCACCAGAGCTTCGGGGCAGGGGAACAGGAACCGCGTTCATGGGTCTTATCGAAAACGAGATCAGATCGAGGGGACTTTGCGGTATATTCCTTCAGACTGACAGTGACAAGCCTTCATACAGGTTCTATATCAAGAACGGTTTCAAGGAACTCGATCAGCATGTCAGTTTCTATAAAAGGGTGAAGGAATAACCTGGGCAGGAACTTTTTTCAGATTTGGCAACATAAGCGTTCGGATATGTAGTTTAAGCATCAGAAAGGGCCTGTGTTAGTGATTGCCGGTCCGGCTGCTTAAAGACATAATTAAGCCATCAACCAAAGAAAAAAGGAACAAAATTCCTACCTTATAAATGTGTGTGTTTTCCTAAAAATGACCGGCATCGCTTCCGGTCATTTTTAATGTTTTCGGGAACGGATCAAGCCTCTTGTCAAATATCTATGATATAGTTTTAAAATTAGGGTGACACATAAAATCTCATAGATCCATTCAGCGCACCGCTCTTTTCGGGATGTAAGCAAGCCTGATAAAGAATGACGGTAAAGCTGCTGAAAGAGGAGGCAACTGATGACTAGTTACACGGATGTTATTGAAACCGGAAAGAGACAACTCCTGGTAGCTGACGATGAGTTTATCAACCGCGAGATTATTGAGACGTTCTTGGTGACGAATACGATGTTCTCAAAGCTGAAGACGGCGAGATGGCCTATGAGATGATAAAGCAGAACCGCAATACTCTGTCCCTGATACTTCTGGATCTCATGATGCCCGTGATGGTCGGACTTGCGGCGACGGAAGCTATCCGCGCCCTGGACAGAAAAGCTTCCAGGGCAATTCCCATCATCGCGATGACGGCCAACGCATTTGACGAAGATGTCCAGAGATCCATGCAGGTCGGCATGAACGCGCATCTTTCAAAGCCGGTCGAACCTGACAGGCTGTATCAGACGATTGAAGAACTGATATGGGATTATGACCGGAACAGAAACTGATCATTCCTAACTTACGGAGGTGCAGCTGTGAGAGAAGTTGATTATCACTTTGTAGTTGTCTTTTTTGTTTTAACAGGTGTGCTGCTGCTCGTTACCGGACTCATTTTGTTTGTTCCGTCTGCCAGGAGAAAAGCAAAAAATAAACGCGCAGGAGAAATACCTGAACAGAAGAAAAAACTGAGTAAGCTTTGTTTGGCTGGATTTATAATTGCTGCTCTGTATCCGCTTTTGCTGGCCTTTGACTATTTTGGCCTTATGCTGCTGGCATTTAAATTCGGCATAAGGTTGAATTTCGACAGGACGTGGTTGGACCGAGCAGAGTTTTTTGTGCCGTTCATCGCGGTGATCCTTTCGATAGCGGGATTGATCACTGCAGGCAGAAAGGGCAAAGCGGGCAAAAAGTTCGGTGTAGCAGGAATTGTTTTACCGAATGCTTATTTAGCCATATTAGTATTTATGATCATAGGCAACATTGTGCTTCTCATAGTGCAAAACAGCAGGACTGTCAGGATTCAGGAAAAAAGAGAAGTATTCAGGATGGGGAACGTTGGAACACCTGCAAACACCGAATATGATGTCAGCCGTTACCTGGTTCCTGAAGGATATGATCCTAAGTCTATGAATACTTCCGTCAGTGAAGCAGAGCTTAAGGAATATGCCAAAAGTAAACTGCAGACAATAGACTCGTCAAGTGATAAGAGTGTAAGGGGCAAGTTTCAGAAATCAGATTTCGTTATTGTCAGAAGTGACCGTTTAGATGAATGGTTAAGTGAGAACAATCTGAACGGATTTGTATATCGTAACGGATATGCCACTCTCAGTTATGATTACTCATGGGAATTTGCAGCTTCCGGATTCTGTACACTTGACGTATACAAGGATCCATCCGGAAAATACATAATAATCACTAACTGCGGCGATCACAAGATCATTGCCGAGTTTTTCGAAGGTATTGGTGCAGCCGTGCCAACTGAAAAACCTGAAGAATCTGAAGAGCCTGAAGAAACCCAGGATCCCGCTACACGGCGGAAATATGAGCAATTAGAATTCTTGAAGGATAATATCAACAGCGATATGTCTTTACATGACATTGTTGATGTTTTCGAGAAAACGTGCAAACAGTCCGCCGGTAAAGACAAGATCATTTTTAAATACGGGGTCGATCGTTTTAATGGAAGAAGAATGGACGAGTACTTCGGTTTTTGCCTTACAAGAGAGTATAAGGCTGAAGACGGCAAGACTTATCAGATTCATGTGGAAGTCTTGTATGGGCTTACAGTCAAGAGCAGGAGTTTTAAGAAAACCCAATTGACTAATAATGAAGTGGACGGCGATTTCTTCGAATACATCCGTAATTCAGATGCGTATAAGTATGCCCAAACGGCACAGATCTATGAGATTAAGATCCACATGAACGAGATTTGAAAAACAGCGGCCGGATTCTGCTCCGGCCGCTGTTTTGTATGTCTTGGAATGAGATCGCTTAAATATACCGTTGGATCCTGTAGTTGGTTGAACTGCGGATCTGTCCCGGATACTTTGCAGCGATGTAGGTTCTGAAGCCTTCATTCATGCATTTTTGGCAGACAACAATATTATTGATACGGATTTCGCACTGGGTTGTGCGATCTGAAGTACGGTTTTTAAATCTTATTATCAAAACATAACTTTTGCCGCATGTGTTTTAGGCTCAATTCAGGTTGAACCGTGATAATGTCTTTAACTCCAAAGGAAGAAACGACGGATAACCTTGGAAAACAATTTTAGTTCTATCGGATGAGAAACAGGAGTGAGTACAAGAAAGCTCGTTATCATGTGATATGTGAGGTGCAGTATGAAAAAAACACTTTCGATTATTTTAGCCTTGTCTCTAGCCGGAACAATGATTACCGGATGTAATAATTCAGCGGCAAACAGCAGTACCAACGGAGATTCAGGCAGTAAATCAGTTAAGGACACAGCTGACACTGTCAGCAACAAGTCTGCAGGTCTTGAAACAATAGATAACACTAAATGGAAATACAATTCTGATGATAACGTGTATTATCAGACAGGAATATCATATTGTTCCAATCCTGCAGACAGCAATTATGAGAACTTAGCCGTATTCGTTCCCGGAAATTATATGAATTCATCTTCCAATAATGACGGGACGTATACCTGCACGATAAACGAAAACGCGGCTATAAACGGATACACAGCATTAACAGCTCCCGTAGTTATGCCTATAAACACACCGGGGTATTCGGCACAGGCTGCTTTGACAGACTATACTGATGTCTCGGATTATACAGATGCAGGATTCGTTTATGTGCATGCAGGATGCCGCGGAAGAGATTCAGGAGCCCCGGCCGGAGTAACGGATCTCAAGGCAGCTATCCGTTATATCAGATATTCAGACAGTTCAGTTCCGGGTGATGCCGAGAGCATCTTTACTTTTGGCATGAGCGGTGGCGGAGCGCAGTCGGCTGTTGTTGGAACTACGGGAGACAGTGAACTTTATACTCCTTATCTTGAACAGATAGGGGCTTTATCCGGTTACAGTGATGCTGTTCTCGGTTCTATGTGCTGGTGTCCTATCACAAATCTTGATACTGCTGATGAAGCTTATGAATGGATGATGGGAACTACCAGGAGCGGATTGTCTGAAGAACAACAGAAGATCTCCGATAAACTTGCCGAAGCTTATGCATCATATATAAACTCCGCCGGGATCAAGGATCCTTCAGGGAATGTGCTGACACTGAACAGTTCTTCCGAAGGCATTTATCAGGCCGGTACATATTATGATTATATGAAAACGGTCATCGAGACATCTTTGAATAATTTCCTTTCAGATACTACATTCCCGTATGACGCATCATCCTCCTCACAAGGAGGCATGGGAGGTCCCGGCGGTATGCCGGGCGGCGGTGAAGGCAGACAAATACCTGAAGGTGGAAATCGTGAAGGACATTCTTTCGAAGATAAGGATAATATTACCCGCAACAGTTCTTCAAACGGAATAACCATTTCCGGAACATATAATACCGCACAGGAATATATAGATGCTCTTAATGCAAACGGACAGTGGGTCACATATGATGCTTCCACAAACAAGGCTTCCATAACAAGTATTAAGGATTTCGTAGCTGCATTTAAGAGCGCATCTAAGAATCTGGGTGCTTTTGATCAGCTTGATGCAGGCCAGGGCGAAAACACTCTTTTCGGATACGGAGATGGAAACGGGGCCCATTTTGATCCGTATCTGTCTTCAATCTTAAAGGAGATCGGAAGCAATTATGCATCCGGTTACCAAACGGATCTGGCAAAAACGGATTCTGCCGGAAATACAGTTGACGTCAGATTGAAGATGTATACTCCGTTATATTATCTTCTTGAATCATCTGAAGGATATAACACCAGCAAAGTAGCCCAATACTGGAGAATACGTACTGGCATAGCTCAAGGGGATTGCGCACTGTCGACTGAAATGAATCTGGCGCTTGCTCTTGAGAACTACAGTGCTGTAAAGTCCGTAGATTTTGAGACTGTCTGGGGAGCCGGCCATACGATGGCTGAACGGACAGGCAACTCGACCGAAAACTATATAAAGTGGGTAAATGAGTGCATGAAAAACAGGTGAGATCCTGATCACGGTACCAAGCCCGAGAGTGATCTCGGATGTTTACCTTTAGTATTTGAAAAATGTTTAAATAAAAAACAGCGACCGGATTCTTCCGATCGCTGATTTTTTGGCGGAGAAGGGGGGATTCGAACCCCCGCGCCAGTTGCCCGACCTAAAGCTTTAGCAAAGCCTCCCCTTCGGCCCCTTGGGTACTTCTCCGTGGAACGATTGCAAGATATATTAACACATTAAAATTTTATTTGCCACAACACAATTTTTCGGTCTCAATTACTTAATATGGAATAAATAGAAATCCGTTAGTGTAATAAAGTACTGTAACTATTTTTGAAATATGCAAAAAAAGTTCTTGACAGACTGGGTTCACCGAATTAGAATAATCAAGCACTTTGCGGAACGGCTAAACAAAAACAGCCTGTTAAAGCCGCAAAAAGGCGCGGATCTTGAAAATTGAATAGAATGCAAAACTTGAAGTAAAACGGACCTTTTCAATTCTAAGAATTGAGTTTAAAAAGAGTAATAGAGCCAAACGGCTCTCAAGATTTTT
>JAIKZM010000140.1 GCA_024682215.1 Saccharofermentans sp.
GATGAACACCTCTGTTTTTTAGAATTATAATACGAATGCCCCGCTTTTTCTGTTGAGTGGCAATACAGCTAATAAACGGTAATGGCTAAATATTTTACAAAATGTATATTTATTCAACAGGAGCCTCTGAGAACCAATTTGAAGAATTATTCAATGGCAAAGAACTGTCGAGTTTTCAGACCTGACGGCGAAAGAATGTAGACAAAATGTAGCCACTAAGCTCGAAAACCTATGATTTTTTGCGAAGAGTTGTGAAGCAATGAAACCCGGAAAGCCCAATGAAACAAGGCGATTTCGAAGAAGTTTGTAGAGCTGCGAGCGGCGGGAGGGCTGGCTTTTAGTCAAGGGGTCTGGAGTTTGAGCCACCAGTTAGCTATAAAGATGAAAAGCCGCATATCTTAGTGCTGCTTGCAAAAATGCCAAAAAGGTGTAAAATTACACCATTTAAATACGGCTAAGGAGAAGGGGAGAATATGACGTTTCAATACGTATTTGGCGAAGCAGATACTTACATACAAGCAGCTCTGTTACTGGCAAGTCTGATCTTTGCGATAACGGGAACTGCTTCTTCTGATGCTGCAAAGGGTAAGAAGAAACTAGGAATTTCTTTGATCCTGGTTATAGTTTTCCTTATGTTTATGTGGTTTGAGATATTTGCATACGGTATCGGACAAGGTTAGTTAATCAACAGCAAGTACGGCTATAGAATACCTAAACAGGAGAATACTTATAATGAATGTTTTAAAAGGGATAAAGACCAGGGCTCTTCTCATAGGAGCTTTAGTAGTTTCTTTTCTTATCAGCGGATGCGGAGTAAAAAAAGAATCTGATGATAAAGCAATGCTGGTAATCGGAAGTAACATAACTGAGGTCACTTCTGACGGGCAGAAAAAACTTTTGGATAAAGGGAGCGCCAGCTATTGGCAATACGATCCCGAGAATAAGCTTCTCATAGCATCAAGGACGACCGTACAAATCTATAGCTTGGAAACCGGCGCAATAACTAATATCGGCAAAGACATGCTATACAATTTCAAATATGAAGAACAGAAGATGGGTGGACTTAACGCCTGGTATGAAGACGGTAAAGTGTACGTTTATGCATTGAATCAAGCTGATGATACACTTGTTGTCTTTACCTATGACTACAAAACGGAAAAGCTGGAGAATACAGCCCGCTATGACATAAAGAACCCTCATTTTGTAAGGGATACGGGCAACCTCTTTGTGTATATGAGCAGAAATGATCTGAATATATATGATAAGACAACAGGAGAAATTAAAACTGTTGCAACTGACATTGGAAAGCAGCCGGAAAGAAACTTCAATGAACTGATCGTATTGAACGGTGATAAAAGCAAAGTCCTGTTTGTTAAAACTATAGATGATGCTCCTGTTTTATATGAGTACGATATTCCGTCAGGTAAGACCCGCGAGGTTTATAAATGCAGCAAGGGTAATTACATAACGGGTTTTACCTATGCTTTGGAAAGCAACAAGATCTATTTGAGATACGGAAAGAAAACGAAAGCGCTGTTCAACTTCGGCACTAATGTCTATTACAAATGCCAGCCCAATCACACAATGGTCATAACAACAGACGGCCGCAATTATGAGCTGCATTCTTCCGTTATTAACGGATATAACTGGCAGACTACAGGCATTGTCATTTATTAATCTATTACACGGTTTTTTCAAATTGTTAAGGGGAATCATGTTTTCGCCCTTGATGGTTCCCGGTTTATCGAGATGAAGTGATCGTAAGTCATATAAACAGCGAACGGACTGCCTAAGAAATCTGTTCCTCTACGAAAACTCAAAACTGGTGAAAACCTGATAAGAGAATCATATGTTGTTTTTCTCGAAACATCTCGATACTTGACATAAAAATATCGAAAAACGATAAAAAGTATTTGTAAATCAATATTATTAGTGATACCATATCCTCAAGGAAAGAACCGGTTAGGCGATTTGAATACTTGTGGAGAGGTGCTTATGGAAGCTTTTCAGTATGGAAAACCGGATGGCGTAGCCATCAAGAATAATATTTACTGGGTGCTTCCGGTCCTGATATTCCTGATTAGCGGCATGCGCGGACCGGGTATGGTATTTGATCCGGCCAATTTTTCCTTCCTGCTGACAAGAGCACTGTGTGGTCTTGCTGTCTCCGCTGCAATTGCCGTTATACGGTCCAAGAGTAATACGGGAACAAGACTTGCCGGTATCTTCGGCTGCGTTATCTTGTTTATGATCTTTAGTTTTATGGGGGTTTTGTCTCCGAAGATTATGCATATGAGTTCTGCCGCCAATTCGCGGGAAGCGTTTCTTGCAAAGGCTTCTGTTTTATATTCTGCCCCGTTTTCTCTGCCGCCTGAAGCAGGCTCCGCAAAACCCGCTGAATTTCATACATTTACATATGATCTTTACCTTTCTGAAACTCACGCTTTTACACTGTTGCGCCATTATGATGAGGCAGGGTACAATGCTGCTGTTGCCGGCCTTGATAATTCATACGCTTTTATGAGCGATCTGAATGCTTCAGCCGGAAATGACCGGTTCCGCGTGATCAGAACGGGATATGAAGATAAGAATGGCTTAAATGAAAAAAGCATGATGATAGTCATGACGAATAATACCGATCACGATATCGCATATATTCTTTTATTCAATCCGCCTGACAGGACACTCAATCTATCAGAAACAATAGAACGTTACTGCGGATGGCGCTACATACGCAAATAAACCAGATATCAAATCTACGGCATATATATCAATTATTATTGTTAACACAGCAAGATTCGTGTAAAATCATTTCAATGGTTTTCGTAAACAGGATCAGGCTTGTACTGTTTATGGACAAGGGATTAGAGTTTTGTTCTTGAAGAATTTAGGGGGATCGGAAAATGAAGGCAATCGTAACAAAATTGCTTTGCGGAGTTTTACTGTCATCGGTAATGCTTTGCGGATGCAGTCAGGCAACTGAAACGACAATGAGCGAGACTGAATCTCAGACGGAAGCTGCCACGACAGAGACAGAGGCTGCGCCGGTTGAAACGACGGTACGGCCTGAGCTCAATGCAGACAACATGATGAAAGTCGCGGATCTGTATGCTTCCAAAGAACCTGAAGGAAAGAATCCGGTCTCTGTTTATGTTGATGGCGTCAGAGGAGGCGGGAATTATTCTGTTGACGACGGTGTCCTGCGCTTTAGTTATGCGTTAAGCAACGGATCAACGTTCGATGTCCGTCTCACATCCGGTAAGCGTACCGCGGACATATCTTTTGAATTGATCTATCAGGGAGACAAGCGTTTAAGCGGAAGCGGAAATCCCGTCTTAGACAATGTTGAAAAATTCATTGATGATCTTGTTGACGATTCAGGCGCATATATAAATTATTCCAACAGATCTGCCTATGTGGATCATAAGGAAGACATAAAAAAGGATCTTCCGATATTTTATTCAAGGTTCATAGCAGTAGCGGATAAGGCTTTCCCTGAGCTGGGTCTCAAACTTGAGGACCTTGGTATCAATCTGGGTACTAAATACAGAACAGTCGATCCTGTGCAGCTGATGAGCTTCGATAGTGTAGTCACTAAGACTCTTGAATATAAGAACGGGATCAGCACCGAAGGCAAGAAACCATGGACTGAGTATTACTATAATGCCGTTGGCGTTATGGGCAATATGACCAGAAAAGACTGGCGTTCGGCATACGGCCAGAGTTCTTCGGCGATGCTCAAACCCGATGATTATGTTCAGTATGTTGCAGGACTCATTCCCTTTGATAAAGCCAAGAAGAAATATGCGGGAATTTATTATGTATCGCCGAAGGCGAATGATAATGATGTATCCGAACAATTCTTGATTAAAATTGACGATACATCAACTAAAAAGACAAAGAAGATCACTGTCACTATGCAGTATTTGTTTGAAATGAAAGAAATCTCTGTCGGTAAAGGAAGCGTTTTACCGAAATATCATTATTCGGTGGATATTAAAGCTAAACCCGGTGAGTACGGCAAGGTGTTTGAATCAAAAGAATCCTTAAAGAAATACGCATCGGTCCATCTGAATATTACAAATAAAAAGGGTGCTTATACCAATGCGTGGGGTAAAAAGGCGAATATCGACAAGCTCAAAAAGACTTTTGAAGCCGACGGATGCACATACTATACGAAAGATCAGATCATAGACAAACTTTGGGAACATCATGAGAACTTCCTGGCAAGCATAGATTACGGTATGTCCGAAATGGATACTTCACTTGCCGATATCGGAGTCAACTGGAAGAAATAAGGAGAATTGGAAAATGAAAAAACTTGCAACAAAACTGCTTTGCGGTGTTTTGCTGTCATCAGTCTTATTTAGCGGATGCAGTCAGGCAACTGAAACGACAACGAGCGAGACTCAAACTCAGACTGAAGCGACTACGACCGTGGCCGAGACAGAGCCGGTGCAGACTACGGCAGATGACCGTCCCGAGATCAACGTCGACAACATGATGAAAGTAACGGAACTTTATAATTCCAAGCAGCCGGACGGTACTCATGCGGAAACTGTTAAGACTGATAGTATAAGAGGCTCAGCAATGTACCATACAACTAGTGATGGAGCATTACACTTTGGATATTATTCAGAGGGCGGTTCATCGATCTCGGCAAGCATCATGTCAGGACAGCGTACTATGCGCGTCACTTTAAGTCTGGTCTTTAAGGGTATGAAGACCAATATTTTATTAACAGGTCAGACTTCGATAGATGGAATGGAATCATTTATTGATTCCGTTATCGCGAATGATAAAGAGAAATTCTCTATATATAACGATCTGACTTTGGATGCTTATGCTGAACAGGTAAAGAAGGATCTTCCGATCTTATATTCAAGGTTCATTGCTTATTCTGATCAAGCTTTCCCTGAACTCGGTCTTAAGTTTGAAGATCTCGGCGTCAGTCTTGGCTCCAAATACAGAGAGGTCGATCATACGCAGAATACCAGCATGGAGAGAACGGTTGCCAATCCGCTCACGTATAAAAACGGTGTAAGCTCAAATAAGAAGAAGGTTTGGACGGAGTTTTACTATAATGCCGTCGGCAAATTGGGCGGCATGACCGGCAAAGGCTGGCATTCGGCATACGGCGAACAGTCCGCATCGATGCTTACGCCCAGTGACTACGTTCAGTATTCTGCAACCAATAAGAAATACGGTGAAATGTTGTATCACAAGATGACCGCCGATGCTAAGGAACCTGCCGAATCATTCTGGATTTATGTAAATAACACTTCAACCAAAAAGAAAAAGAAGATAAGTGTCTCGATGCGTTATGAGTTGGAACAGAAAGAGATTTCTCTCGGCAAAGGCATAATCACATATAAATATATGTATTTTGTAACGATATCAGCTGCACCCGGACAATATAACAAGGTCTTTGCGTCAAAAGAATCTCTTAAGAAATATGTCAAAGTCACTCTGCTTCTCAGCAACAAGAAGGGTAAGATAACCACTTTGTCGGAAAAAAAGGCATTTACCAGCAAAATGAAGAAGTCTTTTGAAGCTGACGGTTGCAAATACTATACCAAAGATGACCTGGTCGATATTCTTTGGAATCATCATGAGAACTTCCTGGCAAGCCTCGATCACGGTTTGTCCGGAATGGGAACTTCACTCGCGGATATAGGCGTAAACTGGAAGAAAACGGCTTAACACATTAAAAACAAGGCTCGGGAAGACCCCGGGCCTTATTCTTGACAAGATATGTTTGATACAATATAATTGTGTCAAATACAAATGGAGAATCAAACGATGGAATACGATTACAAAGAAGCAATGAAGCTTTCAAACCAGTTATGTTTCCCGCTCTATGCGGCCGCAAGGAACATAACATGTCTGTATACCCCTTATCTTAAGGAACTCGGACTTACATATACGCAGTACATCGTATTTCTCGTTCTGTGGGAGAAGGACGGCATCACGGTAGGGGAGATCTGCGAAAAGCTGATGCTCGATAACGGAACACTATCACCTCTGCTCAAAAAGATGGAGAATGCCGGCTATGTAACCAGGAAGAGGAGCAGTAAGGATGACCGGGTTGTCCTTATATCTCTTACGGTGGAAGGGCGCGCGTTGCAGGAAAAAGCCAAGGATGTCCCGCTTAAAGTTTCCGGATGCATCGATCTGGAACCTGAGAAAGCGAAGCAGCTCTATTCTCTGCTCTATGAATTGCTTGAAAAACAAAAAATACATAAAAGGAGAACGACCATGGGTACAGTTTATGATTTCAAGGTAAAAGACAGAAAAGGCAACGAAGTATCTCTTTCAGACTATAAGGGAAAGGTGCTCCTCATCGTTAATACCGCTACCGGATGCGGATTCACTCCTCACTACGAGCCGCTCGAGGCGATGTACAAGGAACTGAAGGGTGAGGGACTGGAAATCCTTGATTTCCCGTGCAACCAGTTTGCGAACCAGGCTCCCGGTGATGCAGATGAGATCCATGAGTTCTGCCAGGTGAAGTTCGGGACGGAGTTTCCGCAGTTCAAGAAGATCGATGTAAACGGCGATAATGCGGATCCGCTGTTCGTGTTCCTCGCAACGGAGAAGCCTTTTGAAGGCTTCGGCAAGGGCATTAAGAGCAAGGCACTTGAAGGTTTTGCCAAGATGAACAACAAGGCTTTCGGCGACAAGACATACATCGGCTGGAACTTCACTAAGTTCCTTATTGACCGTGAAGGCAAGGTCATCGCCAGGTTTGAACCCACTGTTGATATGGATGAGGTCAAAGAAGCCGTAAAAGCTGCATTGTAAGCGGTAACCTGTTGACACGGTAGGTTATAGGTGATACCTTAATCGCATTAAACCTAGGAGGAGAAGTGACTATGAAGCATATGGGCTTTGCTAAAGTTTCCTGTTCATGTTGTATCGTTGTCACCTCCCGTAACCTGCCGGCGTGATCTGAAAACATGACCGGATAAAAATGTTAAAATACGGGAGTTCCTTCAGGGATTCCCGTTTTTTATTCTTGAGAAAGCGAGACATGGATATGCAGCAGAACGTAAGTAAAGAGATCGGTGATCTGGTCAAAAGAGTCCTGGCTGATTATGACGGCGGCAGGAACATCGATGCCACCGATATATTCAATAAGCCTGACCGCAATGAGGTCATCGACATCGTCAATAATCTGTTTTTTGTAATGTATCCAGGTTACTTTAAGGATATTACATATAAGTTCTATAATCCCAAGAACGGTATTGCGCTGATGATCGAGGACATTTTCTACCGCTTGAATAAGCAGGTCGCGCTCGCGATCGATTTCAAAGGCGAGATGACGGAAGAGCAGAGGAAGGAAGAAAGTTTCCGTATCTGCAGCAGTTTCGTGGAGAAGATCCCTCAGATCAGGGAATATCTTGAAACGGATCTTCTTGCGACTTATGACGGCGATCCTGCGGCAAGCAGCTTTGAGGAGATCATTATCGCGTACCCCGGGCTTATCGCCATTACGATCTACAGAATGGCTCATGAGCTTTATCTGCTGAATGTTCCGATAATCCCGAGGCTCATGACCGAGTTTGCGCATTCAAGGACCGGTATCGACATCCATCCCGGCGCTACGATCGGAAAGAATTTCTTTATCGATCACGGAACCGGCATCGTTGTCGGTGAGACTTCGATCATCGGTGAAAACGTAAAGATCTATCAGGGCGTTACGATCGGTGCTCTTTCGACACGCGGCGGACAGAAGCTCTCCGGCAAGAAGCGTCACCCGACCATCGAAGACAACGTCGTCATATATGCAGGCGCTTCGATACTCGGAGGCGAGACTGTGATCGGAAGGAACTCGGTAATCGGAGGCAACACGTTCATAACGAGTTCTGTTCCTGCTGATACGAGAGTCAGCATCAAGAATCCCGAAATGGAATTCTATTCTTCGGGCAAAAAACATGTCAAAGAAGAGATCCACCAGAGCGAAGAGTGGTTCTACGTAATCTGAAATTTGAAACTGAAAGACGAAACCAAGATCCCTGCCTGACGCAAGTCAGACAGGGGCTTTTCTTTGCTCCTGGGACATGGGACAACCTGTGTCCCATTAAGCAAAATGGGGCTTTTGCCCGTTTTGTGTCCTTTAAAACCCGCGGCTTTGGCGTTAGGCTTTAGCCATCAAACATGCCAAACGGATCCGGATCAAAGTGTGGTTGTCAGAAATGATTTTTCGGAGGAGATGATAATGAAAAAGAATGATGATTCTAAATTTATGGCAGTTAATGTTATCCTTGCAATATTAGGAATAGTGGCTTTAGTCTGCATCGTTTATTCGATGGTTACAGACAAAACTTATCCGTATCTTGCGATTGGATTGGGCTTGGCCGCATTTTCCAATATTTTCGGATGCATTTACAGAAACAGAAAGAGAGAAATAGAAGATGGATCTTGTGAAAATCGGAGCATTTCTTAAGGATTTGAGAAAAGAGAAAAATATCACTCAGGAAGAACTCGCAGATAAGATGGGAGTCTCCAGACGAACAGTTTCGAGGTGGGAGACCGGGGCCAACATGCCTGACATGGACATCCTGATCGATATTTCCGATTTTTATGATGTGGATCTCAGAGAGATCCTGGACGGAGAAAGAAAGGATATAAAAATGGATAACGAAACAAAAGAGACCGTTTTGAAAGTAGCGGAAGTCTCAAATGAAGAAAAGGCAAAGATCGTGAGGAACATACACGTACTGTTTATCATTGCGATGGTATTCATGGCCATACTGATCGCGACCAATTTTATTGATGCCATCGACGGCCATTTAAGAGATTTCCTGACCGGTATGAGTATGGGTATAGGTTTCGGAATGATCGTTGTAGGAGCTGTCATGACAAGCAAATATGCAAAGGATATCAGAGACTTCAAGATGCGCCTTATCGGCAGGGGCAAAGACAAATAAACATATTTGATTGTGTAAAAAACACGGAGATGGGGTGTCTCAAAATGAGACACCCCATTTGCGTTGTTTTATGATAATTTTCGGCCGGAAGCAGATGGTCTGTGCTTTCATTTGGTACCACTGCAGTGTTGCTGTACATTCCGCCTTTTGTTTTTATTTCAATTTGTCCC
>JAIKZM010000186.1 GCA_024682215.1 Saccharofermentans sp.
ATACTCGCTCTGGTCACACTTGCGGGGATAGCAGTCACAACGGCTCTGGCCATACACGGTTACAGGCTTTGGCAGAGCATCTCCATTGTTGAGATGATCGCTAACTGGAGATGATCTCATGGATAAGAAAAAGTTAGTAAAACAGCTCGCGGTTATCGCGTTTGTAATAGTTTTCTTCGCAGTTCTTGATCTGGGAATCTATCACTTATTCATAAAGAGAGTGATAAGCCACCATTCTCCGGGAATGCAGAAGATGAGCGTTGAGGTTGAGAACTATGTGCCTTTCACAGGTTCAAAGAATATCTTTTCGGCCGCTGATGCACCTAAGCTCGAGGGAAAGATCCCGACGATAGACGGGGCGGCAGCACTGCTTCCAATGTATGCCGGATTTGTTGAAAGTATCTATCCTTCAGAGTCTGTTGTTTTGAAAGACGGCAGCTATACGCCTGAAAGCGCGATGCATTATACGAATACGAGAGGCGCATACAAGGATATCGTTGACGGAAAGGCAGACATCATCATCTGCGCCCAGCCGTCCGAGGAACAGCTCAAATACGCGAAAGATAACGGCGTTGAGTTCGAAATGGTTCAGATCGCAAGCGATGCGTTTGTGTTCATCGTTAATGATTCCAACCCGGTATCTGATCTTACGGTCGATCAGATAAGGGGGATCTATTCCGGCAGGATAAAGAACTGGAAAGAGGTCGGAGGAAAGAACATTCCGATAGCCGCGATGCACAGGAACAAGGGGAGCGGGTCGCAGACCGCGCTCGAAAAGGTGATGGGAAATGAACCCATTAAGCCTGATTACACGACGCTTTTCGGAAGTCCGATCGGAATATCGTTCAGATACTATGTCACGGGAATGCTCGGTGAAGGCGGCGTAAAGATCTTAAAGATCAACGGTGTTGAACCGACGGCACAGACAATAGCAGACGGATCTTATCCCGTTGCAGGCGGAGTCTATGCAATCTACCGCAAAGGCGAGAAAAACGAAAACGTTTATAAGGCAGTCGACTTCATGCTTTCTCCCGAAGGACAGAAGATCGTGGAGAGAAGCGGTTACATACCTGTAAAAGCAGGCTGAACATGTTATCATCTTAATATGTCTGTCGGCCCGTAATCATCCTTGTATGAGGAGGTGTGTTATGAAGCGTTTTGGTCTGGTCTTATCGGTGATCCTTTGTCTGGGAATACTCTGTTCATGCAGCTCGAGACTGCGATCTCAAACGATACCGACACAGAAGGCTGAGACGACTGAAGCAACGGTGGCTCCCCCGGCTACGACTAAGGAACCTACTCCGACGCCCACACCTGCTCCGAAAGTCACAGTTACGGACCAGCTCAGAAAAACGTACAAGGCTTCAAGGATAAACTATGTCTACAAGATCCCGGCGGTATCTATCGAAGGGATGGACATGACGGCAGTCAACAGCAAGATAAAGAATGACGTAATCCAGACCCAGAAAAAGAACAAAAAGGGAATGCCGAAGAACATAAAGAATTTCGGCACCACATACTCTTATTTCAATGACGGAAGAGTGCTGTCGATCTGCATCGCATCTTACAGGAAACCGGATGACCTTGCATACCTGCCGGTCTATAACGTCTATAATATTTCACTGAGGACCGGAAAGCTCCTGACACCCGCAGAATTCATGGAGATGCAGGGGCTGACGGATACGGAATTCTTTACACTGCTTAAGAACAACAAGATAAGTACCGTAAAGAGCATGAACTATTCCTATGTGCGCCCGTTCCTTTCGAAGACCGGAAAGCTCTGCATCGTAACGACTGCCAAGAACGGAAGGCAGTATTGTTACTATTCGTCGAGCGGCGACATGTGTTTTATTGCCCTTGAGATGGCATAAGAGCCGGGTTCCGACAAAAACAGGAAGAATGACTGAGAGGTTATGCCCCGATTGTGATAAACTCTTTGTTATCTAAAAGAAACTGTGCGGGGACAATACATGTACTACAAGATTGGTGAAAGGATCGAGCCTTTCGAGCCTAAGTCGTTTGATAACATACCTTTCCAATATATTGCCGTGATCAGTTCGGAAGAGTGGATCAATTCGAACCGTAAGTTCAACATGGGGATCGAATGGGATTTCAATTTCGATGAGATCACGAGTACGGGCGCGGAAGTCAATATCGACTCCCTGACGGGAACATTCTGCATTCCCAGCCGTGAGGTCTTTTCGGAAAGATACTACAAGTTTGCATTCGCCCTTGACGAGAAGGGCATTGTCTTTGTTGACGATGAGGGATTTGCCTCGAAGATAATCGAAAGGATCGCCAAGACCAAGAAGTATATCAACCCCTGCCTCGAAAAGTTCCTCTATGACTTCCTTGAGAGCATAATCCACAGGGACTAC
>JAIKZM010000197.1 GCA_024682215.1 Saccharofermentans sp.
TAAAGAACCGGACGACGGACCTGATATTTGATTTACTCATTAACCCCGGCCAATTGTGGTCGGGGATTTTTATTTACACATTATCAAACTTGTTTGATTTAGCACAGGGTTTTAGGGGGCTGCCCCTAACAAGACGGGAAATTTGTCCGCACAATTTCCCCTGCTTGCTATAAACCTCGGAACGAAAGAATCTAACATCGACACCACCGAAATCTAACATGGGCTTTTGGATGCCCTATGGGGTGTTCACCGCCATAGGATAATCCAAAAATTGAATCAAAAATAGGGAGTAAAAATGAAAAATCATAGACTTTGGATCCGGCTCTCAGAAGAAGAACATAAGAGGCTTTCAGAGTTAGTCGAAGAATCCGGCACTGGAACTATGAGTGGATATATCCGGGCCTGCATCAATGAAAAGAAGCTGCCGAACTTTAATGCAGAAGAGTTAAAATCGGTCAAGTTTCAATTGTCAAAGCTCGGAAACAACCTTAATCAGATGGTATATCTTGCCCGGACAGAAGGTATCTGCGACACGGCCGAATTAGACCGTCTGTTGAAGAATATCGACGAACAAGTTAAGCGGATATATAAGGATATCTAAGGAGTCTGATAATGGCAATAACGAAAATATGGGCCTTACACGCATCTCTGAGGGCTGCCGTAAACTATGTCAAAAACGATGAAAAGACAACCGAGACTGTCATTGCTGACAGAATAGCTAGAGAAAATAATTTTATGGAACCGGATATGACCGGAACTACCGATATCGAAATAGCGGATCTCGGTAAAGCAATTGGATATGTATCCCAAAGCTTTAAGACAGAGGAAAGAAAGCTCGTTTCAGGAATTAACTGTTCAGCTGATAATGCTTTTGAACAGATGAATAAGGAGAAGGAGCTGCACGGTAAACTTGGCGGAGTAGTAGGTTATCACTGTGTTCAGAGCTTTATGCCGGGCGAAATCGATCCGGATCTGGCTCACCTGATAGGACTGGAACTGGCTCAAGAGATATGGGGCGACTCAGATTATCAGGTTGTTGTTGCCACTCACATCGATAGAAACCATATTCATAATCACTTTATCGTCAACTCGGTCAGTCTGGAAGGTAAAAAGGATCCGTGTTGCTATCAAAGGAAGATATCTGCTGTTTCTGATGAGATTATCAAAAGATATGGTCTTTCTGTAATTACTGAAAGAGGACAAAAACCGGCAGGGCTGCCTCATTTATCCCGCAGGCAGCTTGCAGCTAAAATCGATATAGATCAAGGCCTTGTCATATGTAACAACATGAAAGAATTTACCGAATATATGGCAAGAAAGGGATATTATCTCAACATTGAAGAGAGCAGGCAGTATTGGACGGTGCAGCATAAAGACTGGAAAAGGCCTATGCGAATTATCCGTCTGGGAGACGAATACTCTAATAGCAAATTGTTATATAGATTAGCTCACGACACCATGTTACCGAAAGAAGAAGGTTCGCTTGATGACCTGTCTTCCAGAGAGCTATATATGTATGAAGACCGTTATCAGCGGATTCAAACTCATTGGAAAGATACTTATCAATATAAATATTTCATGTTTATGCTGAAGAACTTCGGTATAAATCTGAATGATTATAAGGCCAAGAGAGAATATCTGACACGCGAACAGCAAAAAAATTATGATGCTATCTGGCGCTCCATAAAAATAGTCAATTCGTTAAATGAACAAGGCATTAGAAATAAAGAAGAAGCCGTCAAGCAAGACTCGGAACTTCAAAAAGGTATTGAGAAACTTGAACTGTCTCAGAAAGAGGCTCGAAATAAAGTCCGTGCTGCGAAGATTCTAAAAAAGCCTGAAGAACAGATTATTGCACAAAAACAGCTTGATGATATAAATGTAGCTTTAGAAAAACTAAGGAAACAGCGTAAAGTCCTTGCTATTATTCTTAAGGATGAGCCGGATCCATCACCCGAAATAAGTATGAATCCAGATGTTACAATATAAAAGCCCCGTTTTAGGGCTTTTATATGCCATGTGTCAAACAACTTTGGCGTCGGGAGGTAGATGTTGTAAGCTCATTATCACGGCTCAAATAGCGGATGTAAAGGAAAATCGCCCAATGTGTCAAAAATTGAGACTATACCAAACTTGCCAAAAGACGGACATAACAAAATAAAGAAAATTGACTCGTAGGAGCTTTTTATTGTGTCTCAAACGATGAAATCATCATTTGATATGCGATAGTTTGCTCCTGCGAGTCTTTTTTTATTTTAAACATTAGTGATTCGATTTATAAATGGTTATTCTTCGTTCGCAGCGGGCTGATCTTTGCTTTCTTTTTTTCCGGCTTTCAATTCGCGCTGGAGCTGAGATTCCGCAAAATACAATGTGTCATCTTTACCGCGTTCCGACAATTGGTGAAATATAGATAAGAGATTAGAATCGGGAATGTTATTTTCTTCATAATTATCATCAAAAAAAACCATAGGAGAAACGCCCAACGCAAAGCAGACTGGTTTTAACATATCTATCCGTAGATCCCGTTCCCCTTTTTCTATTCGACTGATTGCCGATCTGCCGGAGTAACCACAAACTCGAGCCAGCTCTTCCTGCGAAAGATTTGCTCTTTCACGGTAAAACTTTAGCTTTTTCCCGAATTCTATCTGGTAGTTTTCTCTCATCATTCTGTAAACACCCCTAACATATTATAAATAAAAAGCAAAGTGACAACAAATGTATAGATAAAAAAGCATATACATTATTGTTTTAAATACCAAATGTTGACAAAAAGTGAACAAAGATGTAAATTAGTACTATGAAGAATCTGCTAGAAAGGAACAAATATGGTTAATTATCAGCTTCTACAAGAACACATTAAAAACAAAGGCATAAAGAAAAGAAAACTGGCAGAGTTATTAGGACTGTCTCCCGAAGGCTTTTATAAAAAGCTCAAAGGAATACACGCTTTTACTGTATCTGAGGCAGGAATATTAAGGACAGCACTACAAATGACAAACGAAGAGTTTGATGCTGTTTTTTTTGACTCTGAATGTTGCCAAAACGTGGACGAATATGATCGGAAGAATGGCTGAAAAATGATACCTGCAACAACCATGCAATTGACGCTATATGTTTTACAGACACTCGGAGAAGTGCCTTTATACCGAGCTGAATTGCAAAGAGAAGAAAGCATATATAGTGAGCAGCTGAATGAGCTGTATTCACGGATCAGAGTTACTGATTATGAATCGGTACGGATACAGTCAAACGGCAGTCCGGATGAAAAGAACATCAGTATGATGCTCCAAGCTGACAGGCTCAAGAAAAGATTTGAGGAAAAGATTGATCCTTTAAAGAAGGAAATCGTAAGAGCAACAGTTGTTACTGCTTATATCAACAATATACCTGACAATATCGGAATTGTTCTGAAAATGTACTACGTTCAACACAAGAAGAAATCTGATATAGCGACAAAACTTGGACTGTCTTCTTTTGAAGTATCCGACTGTATCTCAAAAGGAGAAGAACTGGTAGCAGATTTTTTAACCAAAAGAAATCTTTTATATTGAAGAAAGGGGAAATGTAATGAAAACAATAGCTATGATTAATCAGAAGGGCGGTGTAGGGAAGACTACATCAACAGTCAATCTCGGTGCCGCACTTGCCAAAAGAGGGCTTAGGACGCTCTTGGTTGACTTCGATCCGCAGGGAAATCTTACAACTCATCTGGGATATAGCACTTTCAGCGAACGCGATACGATATCTGACGCTCTGGATGCGCTCCTGTCCGGAAGAGATTATGAAAGATGTCTCAGAAACATGATACTG
>JAIKZM010000212.1 GCA_024682215.1 Saccharofermentans sp.
GAAGCTCTGGAACTACGATACCAAGAAAAAGGACGTATTGTACCTTTGCCTTGAAGATGGTGAATTCAGACTGCAGGATCGTCTTTTTAGTGCTGCACAGGATTGTCCTGAAGGATTCTATTATTGTACTGAAGCAGGAACGATCGGCAGTGGTTTGGAAGAACAGCTCACGGAACAACTTGAGCTGCATCCGGGAATAGGCTTGATCATAATAGATACGCTTGCAGCTGTCCGTTGTGATCAGACCATAGCTGACATGAATACACGCAATCCTTATCAAGGTGATTACAATACAATGTATCCTCTGCATAAGCTTTGTGATGATCATGACGTCACGATCCTGCTCGTTCATCATTTGCGTAAGATGCGTTCTGTGGATCCGTTTGACGACATCCTTGGTACAAGCGGTTTGTTCGGAGCTTCAGATGGTGCATATATCTTCCGCAAGGAATCCAGCGAAAGCTCTGATGTGAAGTTGTTCTTCAGAGGCCGTGATATGCCGGAGCGTATTCTCACCATAAGGTTCAATAACACTTTGGGGCATTGGGATCTTGTTAAAGAAAACACACCTGTTGAAGATGCATTTCAGAACGATGAAGATCTCCGGAAAGCTCTTAAATATCTTAAAGAGCATGGGGCTTTCGATGGTACTGCAACTGAATTCTGCAATCTGATACAGGCCAGTAAGAAACCTCAGTCGATCAGCGGAAAGCTTTGGAACCGAAAGAACGAACTTGTCAAAATGGGATTCATCTTTACCCGTGAACACACCCGTGACGGTTCTCACATAACCTTCAGAAAAGTCGAACAGTTGCCTCAGAAAGCTGAAAACACCATAAAAGGCGGATGCTATCCATTTGATCTTGTGTTATGTGACAACACGATCGAACTGAATCAACATTGCGGCAATAAAGCCGTCACATCATCACAGTCGTCACACTTAAATAAATACAAGGAGTTATGAATATGAAAAAGGATGATATCAACATTATCGTAGATCAGAACACAAGCGATACAACAAAAGAAAAAAGAGACGTCGGTTATCTTTTCTCCCTGATGATGAAGCAGAGAAAGACCGAGCAGGACGAGGCTTATTTAGCTACGCTAAAAGAAAAGAAGCTTCTCAGCGTCGAGGAGGCAGCTGACCTTTTCGGTATCGGCAGAACTAAGATAAGAGAACTATCTTCCGGTGATAACTGCCCCTTTGTTCTTTGGATCGGCGGTCATAGGAAAATCAAGCGTGAAGAGTTTGAAAAATATATCTCTGACCAGTTCTCGATTTAACCCCGCTAACACTCAAGGACATTGTGGGACTATAATAGTCCCATAATAGTCTTTGTGGCGCGGTGAAAGGAGTTATTTAATGTCCACAGAGATTAGAAGAAAAGATGATAGAAACCGCGTGTTGAAGAAGTATGAACTAGCCAGAAAAAACGGCGGATATGAATATAAATATCCTATCGGCAATGGCAAGAGAAGATCTATTTATGCAAAAACGTTAGAAGAACTTCGCGTTCTGGAGAAGCAGATTGAAAAGGATGTTCTTGATGGTCTGAATCTCGACAACAACCTGACGGTAAACCAGATTTATGAAAAATGGATCAGAGTTAAGAGAGGTCTAAGAGACTCAACATTTCAGAACTATAAATATATGTATGATATGTTCGTTGCCAAAGACTTCGGATGCAGGAAGATTACCAGCATCAAAAAGTCTGATGTAAGAGCCTTTTATAACGGATTAAACGAGAATAGAGGCTTGGCGCTTGGAACAATCGACTCTGTACATACTGTTTTACACCAGGTCTTCGAGTTGGCTGTCGAGGATGAGCTGATCCGCTTAAATCCGGCAGACAAAGCATTGCTTGAACTGAAGCGCTCTTGCAAAAGAGGTAATCGTTGCAAGGAAATCAAGGCGAGAGCTCTGACCATTCCGGAGATGATGCTTTTCGAAGATTTCCTTAACACGGATAATCGCTTCGAAATGTGGCAGCCAATATTCATTACCATGCTTTGGACAGGAATGAGACTTGGCGAGATCACCGGGCTTGTCTGGGATGATATCGATTTTGAGCAGAATCTGATCCATGTCCAGCGTAATCTTGTGTATTACAACAGAGGCGGATTGCATAAGTGCATGTATGCCATCCACTCTACCAAGACCGAAGCCGGAGACAGGTATATTCCGATACTACCACAAGTCAGAGAAGCTTTGCTAAAACAGAAATCGCTCTACTCTCTTACCGGAATAAAAAGCACTATGTCCATTGATGGAATAACAGATTTCGTATTCCTTAACCGTTTTGGCAGGCCATACAATCAGGAAAGCCTGAATAGAAGTCTTGGCAGGATCATGCGAGACTGCAACTTCAAACAGATCGACAGCGGTAAGACGGATCCGGTAATGTTGCCACCTCTTTCCAACCACTGGTTACGTCACACATTCGTGACAAGGTGCATCGAAGCCGGTCTCCCAATCAAGGTAGTCCAGTCTATAGTAGGTCACAAAGATATCGAGACAACACTTGATGTCTACACCGATGTTACATCTGAATTCAGGACTAAAGAGATGGCAAATCTTAATACGTTCATGAAACGTTTCCGTGAAGCAGGTAGTGATTTAAACAGTCACGATGTCCGATCAACTGTCGTACGACCGATTTACGACAACACTC
>JAIKZM010000026.1 GCA_024682215.1 Saccharofermentans sp.
CTCGGCCAACCATGAGGAACTTAGGTCATTGTTGGAGCACCTTCTTTGGCATATCAAGGACCACGAAGACAACATTAGTTCGATCATGTACGGAGAGTCGGAAAAGCTCTTTACGCGTTACTTCTCCGAATATCTTGAAGAAGCATTCGGGAATATGATCTCACACATTGATATAGATGTATCTGTTGAGTTCAAGAAGCAATTTGTAATAGGGAGTTTTATTAACACAGTCAAATGGTGGATCGGGAACGGTCTTGCACAAAGTCCCGGCGAGATCATTGATGCATATTATAAATGCCTGATCAGGAGACGAAAGACATGATCTGGCGCAAAGGTGACACCATGTTTTATAAGGGCGGTGTCACTGATCCTGATTACTGCGTTTTGAGATTCAGCGCGGAGAGCGGACGGTACTATTGTGATCTGAAGACAGAGAGTTTTACTGTTGAATAGCAGGACAGATCCATACCTGGAGATAGTGAAGATATGTTGAGACAAATAAAGAAGACCACATGCTTGATTTTGACTGCCGTACTGGCAGCCTCCTTTGCGGGATGCGGCAGATTTATCTCTGATGCATCGTCGGTATTTAACAAGACATATGAGAAAAGATATGCGGATAAAGCTTCACAGATGGAGCGCTCTGAGGAGATGATGAACAACATTATTTCCTGCCTGAACAAAGATGACAAGACCGGCCTTAAAGGCCTGTTCTCCCAAGTTGCCGTGAAAAGATCCGGCACGCTTGATGAAGATCTGGATCAACTGCTAAAGGACATAAATGACATTAAGGCAGCCGGCAAGATCAATTGCAGTGCTTATGGTCAGAGTGGCGATGAAGGCTGGTATTATCTTACCTGTAATTGTGCCATTGAGACTTCCAAGGGAAAGATGACGCTTTCCTGGCTGGATGTTCCCCGAAAAGTTAAGGAGCGGTCATGCGAAGGACTTTACTCGCTTGCCATCTTGGAAAACGGGGACTTCTACAAGACAGCGGGTGTATACAAGGCAGATCTCGGAACGTTCATGGCAAAAGGAATAGCGTTTGCCAGAGCTGCTAAAGTCAGATTCAATGGAGACACCGCATATTTAAACAAAAACCTGACGGATGAATGTCTTGCAGCCCATAGTGAGGAAGAACTGCTCGCACTTGAGTGGTTTCTTTCGCGCCATCCGGTTGCCAATTATCTTAAGTGGACTTCTGCATCAGGTGATACCGTTTATGTTTTTATTGAGATGTACTTTAGCGGTCACCCTGTTGTTTTATGTGCCGGCTATGATAAGGATGATCCCGATAAGATAACGCACATATCGTTGGCTGACTGTGGCAAGGACGATTATGCCCCGCCGGCTGACACCCCATCGGGCGATGAGGTGATCAATGCCGGTCTGGGTGATGTATTGAAGATATATAACGAAAAGAACGGCTGATCTGTTTAAGGAGATTAAGGAGACAATATGAAGACTTACGTGTTCGGTGATCCAAAGGCCAAGGTCTGTCTTATACAGCCTGTTGACGATCACGATCTTGCAGGCATTGAAAAGGAGTTTGACCTGATAAAAAGCCTCACGGGCATGGATCTCTTCATGACCGCTCTAAAGGTCAGTGACTGGAACAAAGATCTTTCTCCGTGGGAAGCTCCTGCCGTCTTCGGTATCGAAAACTTCGGCAACGGCGCATCAGATACGCTTTCGGAAATATTGTCTCTTTGCACTGACAAAGACAAAAAGTATTACATCGGAGGCTATTCGCTGGCAGGGCTTTTCGCGCTGTGGGCATCAGCTCAGACGGAAATTTTCGAAGGCGTCGCGGCTGCTTCGCCCTCTGTATGGTTTCCGGAATTCCTGGACTATATCAGGGAGAGAAAGCCTCTTTGCAAAAAGATCTACTTAAGCCTCGGAGATAAGGAAGAGAAGACCAGAAATCCGGTCATGGCGACGGTCGGCGACAAGATAAGAGAGCTTGATTCGTTCCTTGCCCAGGAGGGCTTTGACTGTGTCCTCGAATGGAATGAGGGCAATCACTTTAAAGACTTTGACATCCGCACTGCAAAGGCATTTGCAAGTGTAATGAGCAGGCAATGAAAAAGGGTAAGTTCGTATATAAGAATGAAGATTGCATGAGAAGGATGCACGGGTTTTACGATAAGACTCTTGCATCGCTCGGCGTCTCATACACAGAGAGCACATTCGGCACTTCGTTCGGCATGACACACTGCCTTATTGTCGGAGACCCTGCAAAGCCCATGATATGCACTATCCACGGCGGAAACGGGATCTCGACGCTGAACCTGAAGCTTTTTCTGCCTTTGCTTTCGGACTTTTGCATACTGGCTCCGGATGTAATAGGAATGCCCGGCAAGAGCGATCCGTACCGCAATATCAGCAGCAGTAAGGATGAATTCGGGCACTGGATCAAAGAAGTCTTAGATCACTATGAGATCTCGAAGATATCTTTTGTCGTCTCGTCCTACAGCGCTTCAATGCTCCTGTCGCTTGCTAAGAACTATCCGGAGCGAATAGGACCTTCGCTCTTTCTCGTTCCGTCGGGAATCGCGCACGGTCCTGTCCTTCCGATGATGGGTAAGATGATCCTGCCCTTTATGAAATACTATTTCAAGCCGTCGGAGAAGACTCTGGATGCCGTGATTGAGACCATGGGCGGAGAAAGCGATGAAGTATGGAGGGAGTTCTTCGATCTCATGATGAGCTCATACAAGATGGAGATGAGGTCGCCCAGGGAATACAAAAAGGAAGAGCTGGCAAGACTTGATGCCCCGCTACTTATAGTCGCATCTGACAATGACATCTTTTTCCCGGCGGACAGGGTCTTTATGCGTGCAAAAGAGATATTTAAAGGACCCGTCACCACTGTCAGGATAGACAGCAAGCATCTGCCTTCTGAAGAAGCCATGACCCGAATATGCGGACAGACTGCTGCGTTCCTTAAAGAAAACGCCTGAGGATTAGTATAATAGTTCTGTCAGTAAATAACGGGAGACAGAACAAGTGGCAGATAAGCTCCACCATAACGGTGAATATGTGACCGTGGAAGGTCACAAGATGCATATATTCAGGGCAGGGAAGAAAGACGGCCAAAAGCTCGTTTTCCTGTCAGGCTCGGGGACGGTTGCGCCTTCATTAGATTTCAAGATATTGTACCGGAAGCTGGAAGATAAGTTCAGGATAATAGTCATAGAGAAGTTCGGATACGGGTACTCAGATCTGTACAATGCCAGGACAGATATCGATTTGCTGATCTCCTATCACAGACAGGCTTTGGAGAACTTGGGCGAACAAGGCCCCTTCATACTGCTTCCGCACTCACTTTCGGGACTTGAAGCGATCAGGTGGAGACAGAGATACCCTGATGAGATAAAGGCGATAGCGGGCCTGGATATGGCAGTCCCGGCCCAATATATCAGTTGGGGACAAGAAGGCGTGGATAATAAGATCGCTCAGATGCATAAGCTTCAAAAGCTCCACAGGAAAGGACTTCTTTTCTGGTATCCGCTGAACAAGCGCGGTCTTGATAAAGAAGATAAAGGTCAGCAAAAGCTCCTGTGGAAAAGAAACGGAATGAACGACTGCTATATAAAT
>JAIKZM010000048.1 GCA_024682215.1 Saccharofermentans sp.
AAAGAGGGAAAATGAAATGAGTGAGTATTCAGGAAATGAAGCAGTAATAATGAAGAATGTCTGTAAAGACTTCAAGGTATTAAACCGCCATGAAGGATTGAAAGGCAGCATCAAGGACCTGTTTTCGAGAGACTATAAGACAGTTTCCGCGGTCAGGGATGTAACCCTTACGGTTAACAGGGGAGAGATAATTGGATACCTTGGACCTAACGGCGCCGGCAAGTCAACTACGATCAAGATGATGACCGGCGTATTGGAACCCACGAGCGGCGAGCTCCTGGTAAACGGCAAGGTGCCTTACAAGAACAGGACAGAGAACTGTGAGAACATCGGTGTCGTGTTCGGTCAAAGAAGCCAGCTCTGGTGGTCGCTTCCTCTGATAGAATCCTTCAAGCTCTTAAGAGACCTTTACATGGTCCCCGAAAAGGATTACGAGGGCATGATCGAGCTTTACCGTTCGCTCGTCGATATAGAGCCGATCCTGCATAAGCCGGTAAGGGAGATGTCTCTCGGTCAGAGGACCTTGAGCGATATCCTGGCAGCGTTTCTTCACAATCCCGCGATAGTTTTCCTTGACGAGCCTACCATCGGTCTTGATGTCTCCATGAAGGCAAAGATAAGAGAACTTATCCTCGGTCTTAACAAAGAGAAGAACACGACAGTTATCCTTACCACGCACGACATGGGAGACGTTGACGCGCTCTGCAAGAGGATCGTCATCATCGATAAGGGCACAAAGATCTACGATAACGACATAGAGCATCTGAAGAACTATTTCGGATCGTACAGAACATTGAAGCTCAAACTCTCTGACGATACATGGGAAGAATACTTGATCGATGAGAAGACGACCGATGTCATGGACGTCATCATGGAAAAGCAGAAAGAGAAGAAGATAAAGGACGTTAAGATCGATGAGATCTCAACGGAAGAAGTCATCAAGAAGATCTACGAAGGGAGCGCAAAATGAATCCGAAAAGACTGCTCGCGATAACGAGAGCCGGCATAATGGAATCGCTTCATTTCAGGCTCGGTATCTTCGTTACGCTCTTTGCGAACCTGATCTATCTTGTCCTTGTTTACTACCTTTGGAAGGCAATCTATGATTCGTCCGGAACAGCTGTTGTAAACGGGATGACGTTCACCGATACGATGATCTATCTGATCCTTGCCACTGCACTTTTCAACTTCCTTGAGATGTTCGTTGTGTGGGATATGAGCAGATCGATCCAGTCCGGCAAGATCGTGCTGGATCTGCTCAAACCCATGAGGTTCAGAAAATATACATTCTGGAGCTACACGGGCAATCACATCGTACAGTTCGTGCTTACATTCATTCCGACATTTATCGTCGTAATGATAGTTACCAAGGGCGCGATACCGTTAGGATTAAACCTTGTCTGGTTCCTGATCGCCACGGTGCTTGCGCTGATGATCAACTACAACATCGAAATGCTGATCGCGCCTATATGCTTCTTTACGGAATCAACATGGGGCGTAAACATCGTCAAGGAAACGATCGTGCTCCTGCTTTCAGGCGCGACGATCCCGCTCGCATTCTTTCCTGAAAAGGCAAGGGTAGTTGTATCTTTGCTGCCTTTCAGGGCGGTATATGACATCCCGCTTTCGATCCTTCTGGAAAAGAACGGATCAGACACTTGGCCGGGACTTGTGAGTCTTTTCGCTCTGCAGCTCGTATGGCTCGTAGTATTGACTCTGGCGGGCAATCTATTCTGGAACAGTGCGGTTAAGAAAGTAACCGTGAACGGAGGCTGACATGCATAAAAGAGGATTGGCATTCTATGCGCGTATCTACAGAAAGATACTGATACAGGATCTTAAGAGCAAGATGAGCTATCGTGCCGACTTTATCATTTCAACTTTCGGAATGATAATGACCAATCTGTCAGGTTTCATCACCTTCATGATCCTGTTCCAGAACTTCCCGACGATCAACGGATGGGACTATTATCACATGCTGTTCCTGTACGGCTTTTCGCTCGTTGCGCTGACGCCTGTGCAGTGCTTCTTCGATAATAACTGGAACTTAAGATTCATGGTGCAGAGCGGTGACTTTATCAAGTACTGCTTCAGACCCGTTAATGTGTTCTTTTACTTCATTTCGGAAGTGTTTGACGTAAAGGGATTGGGACAGTTGGCTTTCGGTATCGGAACGATAGTGTATGCATGGATAAAGATCGGAATACCGGTAACTGTTTTTGTTATCGCCAAGCTTCTCGTGTTCCTTCTTACCGCATCGCTCTTCATGATCGCACTCATGAACTTTGCGGCCGCAACATGCTTCTGGATAAAGGGCTCGGGATACGTAATGGTCATCATGTTCCGTTTCAAGGATTTCGCGAAATATCCTTCATCGATCTTTGAAGGTATCTTCAAGATAATCTTTACGTTCATCATTCCGATCGCGTTCATCGCATACTATCCGAGCCTTGTGATACTGGAGCCTTCTAACGTTCCGCTCCTGTCATGGATATCGCCATTATATGGCATACTGTTTGTATATCTAAGTTACAGGTTCTGGATGCTCGGTGTAAGAAAATACGATTTTACGGGTTCCTAAAGGAGAATACAAAATGAATGATCTGGTAAAGATAATAAAGAGAACTGTTGTCCCGAATTTTCTCAATATCAGGACATCGATAAAAGCATACGACAGAGATGCTCTGTGCTGCGGTGCACCCTGCTGGAGATGGGCTTATCACGCGCTGCATTCGGCAGATAAATGGTTCATAAATCCGAACGTTTACGAGGAGCCTTCTTTTCACGAAGAGGGCATGGATAATCCCGATAATCCGACTTCAGTTGTGTTGTCGGATGAACAGCTCCTTGAATATCTGGATGCGGTTGAAAAGAAGACTTTGGATTATCTTGATTCGCTTGATGATTCTATGCTTTATGAATGTCCCGAAAACTGCAGGTTCACGAGGATGGAACTTGTGCTGCGTCAGTACAGGCACCTGTCATTTCATACCGGCATGCTGAACGGTCAGGTTGCGGTTAATGCGGGGAAGTTCCCGATGTGGGTCTCCGATGCCGACAAGTTTATTGATGACGGAGTGCTTTTCGGAAGGTACAGGGAAGGCCCGACGGTCATCTGATTTCTTGTGATAACATTGAAGTGAAATGACCGGACAAATGCCGACAGACAGGGAGAACGATAATGGACATAAAGGAAATGAAGTGGACAAGAGAACCGTCGGAATACGTTCTTAACGAAGACCGTATAGAGATAAAGACCGAACCTCATACCGACCTGTGGCAGAGGACTTACTATCATTTCCGCAACGACAATGCTCCTGTTCTGCAATTTGAGACGGATGAAAGGTTCTTCTCATTTGTTGTAAAAACAGATTTTGCTGACAGCCATCACCGTTTCGATCAGTGCGGTATCGTCATGTATCTCGATTCCGACAATTGGCTCAAGGCATCGGTAGAATTCGAGAATGAGGCATTTCAGCATTTAGGTTCTGTCGTTACCAATCACGGGTATTCCGATTGGGCAACTACCGCGATCCCTTCTGACGTAAAATCGATGTGGTACAGACTAAGCCGCAGGGAAGACGATTACTGCATAGAGTGTTCTTATGACGGTATGTCTTTTTCGCAGATGAGAGTCTGCCACATGTGGGAAGGCGCAGGAAAGATAAGATTCGGCATCTATGCCTGCAGTCCGGAAGATTCAAGCTTTACGGCTGTGTTTACCGATCTTAAGATAACGGAGTGCACCTGGGCAGCACATGACGGCCAGCAGCCGGACTGAAACTCCGGCTGCATAAATGATGTCTTTGGAAATGCGTTAAGACTCAGTTTTCGCTATATACTTCTTTTGCAAGGTTGAATACTGCCCATGCTTTTGGCCATCCTGCGTAGAACGCAACGTGGGTGATTACCGCTGCCATTTCCTTTTGTGATACACCGTTTTTCTTGGCATTCATGAGGTGGTATTTGATGGAACTGTCAGTAATTCCCTGGGACATCAATGCAACGACTGTTATGATGCTCCTGGTCTTAAGATCGATATCTTCGTTATTCCAGTTCTCACCGAAGAGAACGTCATCGTTGAAGTGCGCAAACTCAGGCGCGAATTCTCCAAGCTGATCTCTTCCTGCCGTCTGTACTATCTTTTCGCTCATGGTATATGTCTCCTTAATACCCAAGTCCCGTCACCCATTCGTTGACTTTTGCTCTGACACTGTCCTTATTATTTTGGCAATCGTTACCCCTTATGGCAAGGCCTTTAAGCACTGTGGAACCAGGAACGGCAGATGCGAGTTTCTTGTCAAAACCGGATAATCCTGAACCCTCATGTGTAGAGAAAGGGATGAGTTTCTTTCCTGATAATGCACTGGAATTGTTTTCGAAAAAGGTATACATGATCATCGGCCAGTCACCCCACCAGACAGGAGCGCCTATGAAGATCGTATCGTACTTTGAAAGATCGGGAAGCTCACCTTTGTATCCTGGTCTGGCATTACTGTTTTGTTCTCTTTTTGCCACATCGGTAAGCTCTTTATAAGTCATCGGATAATGATCATCTTCCGG
>JAIKZM010000064.1 GCA_024682215.1 Saccharofermentans sp.
GGAACCGAGCGCCGTGAGCATGATTATCGGGCAGTCGCTCTTTTTGCGGGCCGCCCTGCAGATATCAAAACCCGACGCACCGGGAAGCATTATGTCTAAGATCATGAGGTCGAAATCTTCGCGGGTGACCATCTCCATGGCGGTGTCACCGTCGCTGCAGCGGATGACCTCCAGCAGGTCTGCACCTTCCTCTAGAAAAAAGTCGCAGACGTTGTCCAGAAGCTCCGGCATATCTTCAACGATCAAAACCCTGTATGACATAAAATCTTCCTCCGTGGTTCCATCATACAGGCAAGTTATGCCAAAATTGTGTCATGGTCAGATCTTTTCCGGCATTATGACGCGAAGAACATCATCATTGCCCTAAAGAACCAGCAGTCGTAAACAATGAGGCCGAGCCCGTAAAGGAGTGAGATGATCCCCGGCGCCTTGCCGGCTCTTTTCGCGAGGATGACGATCCCGCAGATCACAGCAACAAGCGCCACTATTAAATACAGGAGCAATGACACCGTAAGATAAGATATCGGTATTGCCTGGGCTGCATCATTTATGCTCCTTACCACCGGTGAATCACTGATGATACTGTATTCCCCTGAAGATGCGACCTGATAGACCTTGATCATGGCATAGATGAAAAGCCCCAGGCAATGCGCGGAAATGAAGACGCCGGGCAGCGCAGCACCGAGCATGACGTTGCCGGCAACGCGCCTGGTCCTGTTGCCCTTCTTGTGCACAGCGAGTGCCAGAATGAAAAAGCTGATATAAACGGTCCACAGCGTCCAGCTGTTTTCGAGAATGATATCCGCAACGTCAAATGCTTCCTTCAAGTATTCCATTTCCAGATCCCCTTATCCTTATCCCTTATTTGATCCCGTTATTTAATCCCGTCAAAAAAATGAAGCCCCTGTTCGTATGCCTTTTTGAGGTTGGAATCCCAGTTTTTTTCGCGCAAAGGATTCTCCCTCGAGGTGCTGTCAAACACAACAAATTCAGTCTCGGCTGCGCGATCAAAAAGCCTGTCGCCGAACATGACCTTTTTCATGCTGTCAAGCAACCCGAAGCTCTCGAGCCTTTCCAAAGGGTTGCCCGCAGACACCATTATCAGGGCCTTTTTCATCATCTTCATGGTCTTTTCGCCGTACGCGAAACCGTATGTCCAGACTCTGTCAAACCAGCCGACGAGCTTGGCCGGCGCCTCGGTCCAGAAGACCGGGTAGATGAACGCTATGGCATCGGCGGAATTGATCTTCTCCTGCTCGGCCTTAACGTCGTCCGCAACGTCCGGGGTGCTCCTGTAGTTGGCGTCCCTTAAGTATTCCTCTTCGGACATGTCCGTTTTAAAACCCATCTCATACAGGTCCGAAAGGATGAACTCGTTGCCCGAATCAGTTATTCCTTTTATGAATTCGTCGCGCAGATGCCTTGTCAGGGAATCCGCGGACGGGTGACAATAAACGATAAATGCTTTCATTTCCGCCCCCGCTTGATTACTGATCGTTTTGCAGCTTTGAATAATCGTTGCCTTCATCGCGGGTCTGAGCGCTTAATGTCACAAAGAAACTGATCAGGTAGATCACAAAAGCGACAACAAGCGCCGCGATTCCGAGGTTGGTGAACACAAACTGCATGTGCAGCAGATTGGCCGCGACGATGTATGCGGTCAGCAGGACAAGGAACGTGATGAGCTTTGCGATCGACAGGGGCCTGTGGCAGTGGGCGCTGCCGTTGGTGCCGCTCGCGGCGACATTGTAGATCTTCCCGCCGTACTTGCAGCCTGAAAGCCAGACGGGTGCGAGGACATACTTGAAGTTCGTGTTGTAGAACTCGGTCGAATACTGAACGTTCGAACTGCAGTCAGCACCCTCGTGGGATTCGCAGGCTTTCAGGATATCCTTCTTGAGGTCCGTGAGCCTCACGTAATTCCACGCCTCGTCTATGCCGATCGTGGCCACTTCGGCAGACATACCCGAAAGCATCTCCGGCTCATATGGGATCAGCTCGCTGGTTTTGAAACCGGTCACAGAATTAAGGAGCGTGTCGCTGAAAAACTTCCTGCTCGCGCAAACGGTCCTGTTGCTGAAATGCTTTTCGACGATGCCGGTGCTTTGCTTCCAGTTTGTCCTTGCGCTGTCGCCGCTTCCCACGGTATGTCCGAACCTGCCCGTGTAGGTCGTCACAGTGTCCGTATCAAATGTCCAGTACGGAACATAGACCGGCGTGAGGTTTTCGAGGAGCTTGCCGCGCCTGAACTTTTCGGGCGACCAGAAGGCAAACTTGTTCCATCTGTAGAATCTCTTTTCGATCGGTCCTTTGGGGATCTTGAACGGGATTATCGCGTTGGGCGCGAGGCCGCAGTTGGCTTCTTCCGCGGAGAGCACGACCGCCGATCCGCAGAACGGGCACATGCCCGACATCTGATCCATGTCGCAGAGAAGCTGTGCGCCGCAGCTCTTGCAGTTCAGCAGCTTCCTGGCCGCGCCCCACTTGGAACCCGCCGCAGCGATGGCCGCATTAAAGTCCATCCCTCCGACGACGATGCCCTCTTCGGGCCTGTGGAGCCTTTTGACCTGTCCGCAGAAATCACACGCCAGCGCATAGCCGGCAACATCGTACCTGAGCGTTCCGCCGCAGTTTGCACACTTCATGATCCGATCCCCCTGTCTATCCCTTATCTGCCTGTTCCCGTTCAACCCTGGGGCTTATTACCGGTAATATTTTAGCATTGATGATTAAGGCACACCACGTTCACGTTTCGTGTCACGAATTTTGCCGATTTCGTGACACGTTTTGTCAATCCAGCCCCGCTTTGTCGTTTCGTGTCACGATTTCAGGCATTTTCGTGACACTTTTCAGCAAATCAACCTCATATTGTCATTTTGTGTCACTTTATCGGCTGATTTCGTGACACTTTTCGTGACACCCTCGAAAAGTGCCCCGCCTCCGCTGCCCATCACAAAAAGGGGGCGGGCCTTTAGCCCTCCCCCGTAAGTTCTATCGTCGCTATCTCCCTGGTCGGCCAGAACGCGCACAGGTGCAGTCTCTTTATCGTTCCGGTGCGCGGCCTGAATCCTTTGACTACCGTGGGCAGCGCTGACTGCACCACTTCCGGCTCGTCGATGATGATCGTCGTGTGCGGCGTCCACGCAAATTCCTGCGGGAGCCCGATGTCGCAGGCATCGTGGAGCTTTTCGAGTTCGGCGTTTCTGTCCGGTGCCGCGAAAAGTATCTCCCCGCCCGCAAACATGCCGATGTGGCTGATGGAAACCTGCACGGGGCCGCAAAGTGAAGCGGCCTTTTTCATCGCCTCGAGGGCCTCGGCCTCCTTATCGACCGGGAAAGTCGACATGCTAATGTGGTAAGGCAGATGCTTTGTCTGCCTGCCCGAAAAGCCCTCTTTTGCGAGGTCTTCGTAGATCGCACCGAGCGCCTTCTGCGTCTCTTCGTCCCAATCCGCCATTAAGACTATTATCTGTTCAGCCATCCTTCATCTTTTCCTTTTTGTACGGATTATGATCGCTCCCGTCAAAGCCAGGCAGCAGATACTTGTCCGGCATGTATTTGTGCACGTTCACGTCGAGGGCATAGTTGCAGAAAACGACGCAGCAGTACGTGATCTTCGTGTTGCCGCTGCCCGCACTGCCCTCGGGGATCATGGCGTAAACGAAGCCGAAATACTCGTCGGAATCCATTGCGATCAGATCGTATCCCTCAGGCTCGCCGGTGACCGTGTAGATGCCTTTATAATCGTCAACGCCGATCTTCTTGAGGCGCGAGATCTCGGCCTCATAACCTGAGCCGTAGTCCAGGGTCATGTAGCAGATGTACTGGGAGTCCCAGGGGTTGTAATACATAATCTGGAATTCGGTCGCGGACACCTCGATCTTTTCAGGGAAAACATCGAACATCGGCCTTGTACCCATTGAGTATTCATTGCTTACCCCCGCCGGTTTGACGTTGTGGATATATGTGTTGTAATCGGCTGTGTCATGGGTGACCTTGATCGGTGCGATCAGCATTGAGCTGATGCCAAGCAGCAATATCAGACCGGCCATGAGCTGATAATATGTGCCTGCCGCCATGGCGACTATCGTGATTATCTTGATCGTCTTGACGGCTTTTCTGTGCTTTGAGATCCGCTGAAGAAGTCCCGTTACGTAAAGCGTTATCACGCACATCACGAT
>JAIKZM010000065.1 GCA_024682215.1 Saccharofermentans sp.
GGAACCGAGCGCCGTGAGCATGATTATCGGGCAGTCGCTCTTTTTGCGGGCCGCCCTGCAGATATCAAAACCCGACGCACCGGGAAGCATTATGTCTAAGATCATGAGGTCGAAATCTTCGCGGGTGACCATCTCCATGGCAGTGTCACCGTCGCTGCAGCGGATGACCTCCAACAGGTCTGCACCTTCCTCTAGAAAAAAGTCGCAGACGTTGTCCAGAAGCTCCGGAATGTCTTCAACGATCAAAACCCTGTATGGCATAAATCCTTCCTCCGTGGTTCCATCATACAGGCAAGTTATGCCAAAATTGTGTCATGGTCAGATCTTTTCCGGCATTATGACGCGAAGAACAACATCATTGCCCTAAAGAACCAGCAGTCGTAGCCAATGAGGCCAAGCCCGTAAAGGAGTGAGATGAGCCCCGGCGCTTTGCCGGCTCTTTTCGCGAGGATGACGATCCCGCAGATCACAGAGACGAGCGCCACTATTAAATACAGGAGCAATGACACCGTAAGATAAGTTATCGGTATTGCCTGGGCTGCATCATTTATGCTCCTTACCACCGGCGAGTCACTGATGATACTGTATTCCCCTGAAGATGCGATCTGATAGACCTTGATCATGGCATAGATGAAAAGCCCAAGGCAATGCGCGGAAATGAAGACGCCGGGCAGCGCAGCGCCGAGCATGACATTGCCCGTAATGCGCCTGGTCCTGTTGTCTTTCTTGTGGACAGCAAGTGCCAGAATGAAAAAGCTGATATAAACGGTCCACAGCGTCCAGCTGTTTCCGAGAATGATATCCGCAACGCCGAATGCTTCCTTCAAGTATTCCATTTTCAGATCCCCTTATCCTTATCCCTTATTTGATCCCGTTATTTGATCCCGTCGAAAAAATGAAGCCCCTGTTTTTTACTGATCGTTTTGAAGCTTGGAGTAATCGTTGCCTTCATCGCGGGCCTGCGCACTGAAGGTCACGAAGAAACGTATCAGGTAGATCGCGAATGCAACAACGAGCGTCGCGATGCCGAGGCTTACGAAAAGCATCTGCATGTGCAGCAGATTGGCCGCAACGATATATGCGGTCAGCAGGACAAGGAACGTGATGAGCTTTGCGACCGACAGGGGCCTTGCGCATTTGCCCGAGCCGTTGGTGCCGCTCGCCGCGACGTTGTAGATCTTTCCGCCGTACTTGCAGCCTGAAAGCCAGACGGGTGCGAGAACATACTTGAAGTTCGTGTTGTAGAACTCGGTCGAATACTGAACGTTCGAACTGCAGTCAGCACCCTCGTGGGATTCGCAGGCTTTCAGGATATCCTTCCTGAGATCCGTGAGCCTCACGTAATTCCACGCTTCATCGATGCCGATGGTAGCAACCTCGGCTGACATGCCCGAAAGCATCTCCGGCTCGTACGGGATCAGTTCGCTTGTCTTGAACCCGGTCACCCTGTTCAAAAGCGTATCGCTGAAAAACTTCCTGCTCGCGCAGACGGTCCTGTTGCTGAAATGCTTTTCGACGATGCCGGTGCTCTGCTTCCAGTCTGTCCTCTCTCTGTCGCCGCTTCCCACGGTATGTCCGAACCTGCCCGTGTAGGTCGTCACCGTGTCGGTATCGAACGTCCAGTAAGGCACATAGACCGGCGTGAAGTTCTCGAGGACCTTGCCGCGTCTGAACTTTTCGGGCGACCAGAAGGCGAACTTGTTCCACCTGTAGAAACGCTTTTCGATCGGTCCCTTTGGGATCTTGAACGGAATTATCGCGTTGGGCGCGAGGCCGCAGTTGGCTTCTTCCGCCGAGAGCACGACCGCCGATCCGCAGAACGGGCACATGCCTGACATCTGCTCCATGTCGCAAAGCAACTGGGCGCCGCAGCTCTTGCAGTTCAGCAGCTTCCTGGACGCGCCCCACTTGGAACCCGCCGCAGCGATGGCCGCATTAAAGTCCATTCCTCCGACGACGATGCCCTCCTCGGGCCTGTGGAGCCGCTTCACCTGTCCGCAAAAATCACACACCAGCGCGTAGCCGGCAACATCGTACCTGAGCGTTCCGCCGCAGTTTGCACACTTCATGGCCAGATCCCCCTGTCTATCCCTTGCCAATCCTGTCCCCGTTTGTCTCCGGGGCTTATTACCGGTTTAATTTTAGCATATCGGGGGTGCGCGAAAAATTACCCGCCCTTCAGTTCTATCGTCGCTATCTCCCTGGTCGGCCAGAAGGCGCACAGGTGCAGCCGGGTGATCTTCCCCGAAAGCGGCCTGAATCCTTTGACTACCGTGGGCAGCGCTGACTGCACCACCTCCGGCTCGTCAATCAGGATCGTCGTGTGCGGCGTCCACGCGAACTCCTGGGGGAGCCCGATGTCGCATGCGTCGTGGAGCTTTTCGAGCGCTTCGTTCCTGTCCGGCGCGGCGAAAAGGATCTCCCCGCCCGCAAACATGCCCAGATGGCTGATCGAAACCGGCACGGGACCGCAAAGCGAAGCGGCCCTTTTCATCGCCTCGAGCGCCTCAGCTTCCTTTTCGACCGGGAAAGTCGACATGCTTATGTGGTAAGGCAGATGCTTCGTCTGCCTGCCCGAAAAGCCCTCTATTCTGAGGTCTTCGTAGATCGCGCCGAGCGCTTTCTGCGTCCCGTCGTCCCAGTCCGCCATCAATACGATTATCTGTTCAGTCATCCTTCATCTTTTCCTTTTTGTACGGATTATGATCGCTCCCGTCAAAGCCCGGCAGCAGATACTTGTCCGGCATGTACTTGTGCACGTTCACGTCGAGCGCGTAGTTGCAGAAAACGACGCAGCAGTACGTGATCTTCGTGTTGCCGCTGCCCGCACTGCCCTCGGGGATCATAGCATAAACGAATCCGAAATACTCGTCGGAATCCATTGCGATCAGATCGTATCCCTCAGGCTCGCCGGTGACCGTGTAGATGCCCTTGTAATCGTCAACGCCGATCTTCTTGAGGCGCGCGACCTCTGCCTCGTATTTTTCGCCGTGATCCAGGGTCATGTAACAAATGTATTGGGAGTCCCAGGGGTTGTAATACATTATCTGGAATTCGGTCGCGGGCACCTCGATCTTTTCAGGGAAAACATCGAACATCGGTCTGGTGCCCATTGAATATTCATTTGATACACCTGCCGGTTTGACGTTGTGGATATATGTGTTGTAATCGGCTGTGTCATGGGTGACCTTGATCGGTGCGATCAGCATTGAGCTGATGCCAAGCAGCAATACCAGACCGGCCATGAGCTGATAATATGTGCCTGCCGCCATGGCGACTATCGTGATTATCTTGATCGTCTTGACGGCTTTTCTGTGCTTTGAGATCCGCTGAAGAAGTCCCGTTACGTAAAGCGTTATCACGCACATCACGAT
>JAIKZM010000072.1 GCA_024682215.1 Saccharofermentans sp.
ATTTGGGCCTATTTGTCCCTGAAAGCGTCCCTACCATAAGGACCATCTGCTGTACATTTGGGTCAAATCAGCCTGTTTGTCCCTGAAAGCGTCCCTTCTATAGGGACGTTCTGCTGTACATTCAATAGCCGTCATAATTACAGGTATCTCGTTTTGAGAAAATATACTTTTGAGACAGCGTCTTTTTTTGTCTTTTCCGGATCATTCGTAATTGAAGTTTTCTCTTCCTGCACCTACTTCGAAGTGGTATTTGATGATACCGAGATCAAGCCCCGAGAACGGACCTTTGTCGTAGGTGATCGTTACTTTATCTTCGTGGCCTTTGATAAGAAATGCCTGACGGTTCATTGCGGTAGGTGCAAGGAGCGCTGTGCCGACACCTCTTATGAACCAGAAGGGAGGGTTTCCCGCATAGCTTGAAACGTCGATCGTGCTCTTTGATCTGTGGGGAGTACCGTTGTTTTCGCCGTAACCTATAATGATTATCCCTTTGATCAGATTGCTTCCGGGAATACCGCCTTTTTCTCTGGCGTTTCCTTTGTTGAAAGTGCCGCTGACCCACCAGGTGTTGAGTCCTAATGTCTGGGCATAGAGCATTATGTCGGCACCGCCGTAACCGAGTTTTTCATCGAGATCTTTTTCGTTCCTGCCGGAAAGAACGATGTAGTTATTTACGTTTTTTGCAAATGTTATCCTTACCGCGGCATTAAGTGCACTGGAGTCGTTGGTGACAAGTGACATGAATACATCGAGGCCCTCGTTGACCGCCTTGATCCGCTCGTTAAGCTGCTTGCAGATGTCAGCCGGTATGGGGTCCTTTTTATAGATCTTAACGGTATGCCGTTCTCTGATCGCCTCGTCGATATTCATTGTATTTGCCTCCGTAAGGCTTAAGGGGGATGTTGTATTCTGATTTGATTATATCAAGTCCAAATCTGTCCCACTATTGTTTATTGTTAATAATCAATAAACAATAGTGAAACGTTAATTATCTTGCCTTATAATAAGTGCTCGTGAAATGAAATGAACGGAGCGATATCTTGAATACGGAAGTTGCAACAGGGATCCCGCTGATACTCAATTCGCTGCTCCTCGGAGCAGGTCTCGCAATGGATGCTTTTTCGGTATCTGTCGCCAACGGGATTGAAGAACCTTCGATGAAGAAGGCGAGAGTATGCGCTATCGCGGGTGTATATGCTCTATTCCAGTTTGCCATGCCGCTTTCAGGATGGTTCTTTGTGCATTCGGTTACTGAGATGTTTATTGCCGTTCAGCCTTTTATCCCGTGGACAGCGTTCATACTGCTCTGTTTTATCGGCGGCAAGATGGTGTTTGAAGGCTTTTCGAAAAAGACTCAGGGCGATAAGCAGGAAGAAGAGACTGCCGCACGCCAAAAGAAACTTACTGCTGCAGTAATCCTTATCCAGGGACTGGCGACTTCGATAGATGCGCTCTCGGTAGGATTTACGATAGCGGGGTACAGAGCTTATGCCGCACTGATCTCTTCGTTGATAATCGGTGCAATTACCTTTGCGATCTGTGCCGCGGGGCTGGTTTTCGGTAAGAAACTCGGTGAGAGATTCGCTGATAAAGCAACTGTTATCGGCGGTTTCATACTTATCGGCATAGGACTTGAGATATTAATTAAAAGTTTTATTTAATCAATCCGCTCGATGTTATAATTATTAATATATTTTTACAGTTTTGCTTTGACGGATGCGTCTTCACTTTGAAGGATCAGAAACTCGCTGAGTTCTATGAAGAGAGTGATCTTACATGCATCAAGGAAGCAAGATCGGTGCTGCCTGATCCGGAAAACCCGGGATAGAATAATCCCGGGTTCTTATTTTTACAGCGAGAACACCCATCCTGCCAGTGGTGACATGAATATCATTATCACCGAGAAACAGAACGAGTTTACCGATATTAGTGTGGCTCTTTGTTCTGCAGGAACCATTGAGTTCAGCGCGATATCTGATCTGATCTGCAACAAGTCGTCTGCCAGCGATGTCAAAAAGCCTCCAATAGTCATCAGATACCAGATACCCGTAAACTCGGTAAACAGGCCTGCAAGAGCGATCGTAAGACAGATTGCGAAGAGCTTTCGAAGAGAGTATCTGCCTGCATTCCGCGAAAGTCTTGCTCCGACGATACCGCCCATGGACATGATGAAAAGGAGAGGTCCTAAAAGCCAGTTCGGAATACCGGTCATGGGAAGCTTCGCCTGAAGGAAGAATAACAGCAATACATCAACCGCTCCGACAAGTGCGTTACGGAATATGAGTCCTGCGACTTTTGTGTTGCCCTTAAGGAAACACCAGGCACCTTTGTATGTATCCTTGAACCTTTTGCCGAGTGATACATTCTTTTTGCGTGTTATGACCATGTTTTCCTTCAGTCCCGAAAGAACGGTGATGTTGATCAGTGCAAGTCCTATTGAAATGATCTGGGCATTGCGGTTACCGATCATTACGGCAATGCCTGCCGCCAGCGTCGCAACGCCGCTTGCGATCCTGTATATTATCGTCTGATTCGATATGTATCTGTCGTATTCGTTTTCGCGTTTCTTTTCGAGCAGAGTGTCATAAGCGAGCGCACTGTCCGAGCCCGATGCGAAATTATAGGAAAGCGCAGAGAACGCGATCGAGACCAGTACGAAGGCAAATCCCGGAAAGAAACCACGGATCAAAGCCGATAAGAGAGCCGAAAGACTGCTCAATATGAGGCTCTTTTTTCTGCCCAATGTGTCTGCAAAGACACCGGAAGGGATCTCGCATGCAAGGCTTACGATATGAAAGACGGTCTCGGCAAGGCCGACCTGAATGAGTGAGTAGCCGTCATTTACCAGAAGCAGTACCCACGCTGCTCCCGCGATAGAGATGTTTGAAATTATATTTGAAAGATACAGCCTTCTAAGCTGTTCTTTGATACTGTCTGCAGTCATAAAAATAAAACTCCTTTGAAATCTTTTTCAAAGGAGAAGTGCGCTGACAGATAAACTATTTAAATAGTGATATTACCTGAAAATGGGCGCAGTTCTCCTTAAAGGAGCTGTATAGAAACCATTCATAAGCTGTATGTTGGGTGTGATCCAATACATCTTCTTGCGCCCTTTCTTTAAAAACTACTGCGAGTGTAACATATGATCAGATGAAAGTGCAACAGGCTTTTCGTGTGATAAGATTTATATAGATGAATTGCAGGGAGGAGCGGACATTCATGGAGAAAAAACTTATCAGAAGCGCTCTTGAAGCTCTGGATAATTCATATGCACCGTATTCAGGGTTTAATGTTGCTGCAGCAGTACTATCCGATTCCGGCAAGATTTATACAGGTGTAAATGTTGAAAACGCTTCGTTTCCTGCATGTATCTGTGCTGAGTGCAATGCTGTAAGCAACATGGTCTCATGCGGCGAAAAAAGAATAAGCGCGATAGCTGTGGTAAGCCGTGATAACAAGGCAGGAGAAGATGATAAGAAAAGCTATACTTCTCCGTGCGGCATTTGCAGGCAGGTATTAAGGGAGTTTTCGGAACCTAAGGAACTTCGTGTGATCATGGCCAAAAATGAATCTGATTATAAGACCGTGACTTTGGAAGAACTCCTGCCGGACAGCTTCGGTCCGGACAGTCTGCAGGCTGGAAAGAGCTGAAAAACACTTGGTTTTTTCCCGGCGGTTGTCCTTTTGGTTCAGGGCAACTGCTTATTTATGAGGCATATACGTGTCAAATGAGTGATAATTGCGTGAAAAGTGCGGTAATCCTATATAAAATAAATAAAATATAATGAAACAACGTGCAGATTTGAAAGTCACGTAGTAAAATAGCACCATTTGGGTAATTTTAATTATCACACTAACATGGAGGGCTGATTATGAAGCATCTCAAAATTATGTCGATCCTGATGTCTGCTGCCATTTGCACATCAATGGTAACTGCACCTGTAATGGCAGATGAGACTGCTGCGCCTGCAGAGTCACAGACAACTGAATCGGCTGAAGAGAAGGAGCCTGAAGTAAAAGAGACCAAGGCACCTAAAGCAACAGAAACTGAAGAAACAGAAAAAAAGGAGACTGCTCAGACTGAAGAAGAGCAGCCTGCTGAATCAGAGAAACAGGAAAGCGCTCAGACTGAAGAAGAGCAGCCTGCAGAATCAGAAAAGCAGGAAAGCGCTCAGACAGAAGAGCAGCCTGCAGAATCAGAGAAGCAGGAGCCCGCTCAGACTGAAGAAGAGCAGCCTGCAGAAGAAAGAGAGTCCGAGGGAGAAGCTAAGTCCAAGGCCCGCAATGCCACTTCCGGTTCCTGCGGTAAGAATGTAACTTGGAAGCTTATCGGAACGACACTTAAGATCGACGGTTCCGGCTCAATGTACAGCTATGACGAGTTCGTTCCCGGTCAGACAGAAGGAAAGAATCTTACACCCTGGCTTGATCATAACAACGAGATCACATCCGTTGTTATCGGTGAGGGAGTTGCTTCCGTTGGAGCCAATGCATTTGACGGTTGCACTAAACTTGCGGTAGTTTCATTCCCCAGCACTTTAAAGGCTGTCGGATACCGTGCTTTCAGCAAGTGTTCTTCGCTTTCCGGCATTTCACTTCCTGCTGAAATGACTTCCATCAGTGCCGGAGCTTTCAGATACTGCACAAACCTTTATTCAGTAGTGATTCCCGATAAGGTTGAAAAGATCGGTGAGAGTGCGTTTGAGGGCTGTTCTAACCTTAAGAGCATTACGCTTTCTCCCGAGATCACTAAGATCTCAGATGAGATGTTCAACGGCTGTTCCAGCCTTAGTGGAGTCGTAATCCCTAAGAAGGTTACGTCTATCGGTACTAAAGCATTCTATGGCTGTTCTGCGCTTGACGCTATTACGATCCCGACGACCGTAACTTCACTTGGTAATTATTGTTTTGCAGGTTCCGGTCTCTATGATATTGTGTTGCCTACAAGCATTGAGACTGTTCCTAATTATGCTTTTGCTCTGTGCCAGAATCTCGAATATGTATATCTTCCTTATTCGGTAAAGACACTCGGTGATTATTCTTTCGAGAGCTGCATCAACCTTACTGAAGTACATGTTGATGAAAGCGTTTACAATGCAAATGGCGAGAAGGCTTTCAAGAGCTGCTCAAAGGCAAAGTTCTTCTATCTGGTCTATGCAACACTTGATGAAGTCGCTGTTGTAAACGGTTTCCAGGTTAAAGTTAAGGATGCTTCCAAAGACGGCAGCGGTACAGTACTGCTTGTTAAGTACCTTGGATCATCTTCTGATGTTATCATTCCTAACTGGGTTCAGATCCATGACTGCACATACAAGGTAACCAAGATCTATAAGCAGGCATTCATGAAGAATACCAACCTTGTAAATCTTACATTTGGTTCAGTTGTAAGTTCCATCGGCGATGAGGCTTTCCTCGGATGCACGAATCTTACAACCGTTAAGGGCGGTAACGGTATTACGACTATCGGCAGCAAGGCATTCTGCAACTGCTACGCTCTGAACTCATTTACGCTTACATCCACAAAACTTAAGAAGATCGGAACATATGCATTCTATGCCGATAAGGCATGCGCACTCCTTACGATCAATAAGACGACCAAGCTTACCAAGGCTAACGTAAAGACATCTCTTAAGGGTTCTTCAGTTACCAAGGTAAAGGTTAAGAAGACTAAGGTTACTGCATACAAGAAGATCTTCACCAAGGCGAACTGCGGTAAGAAAGTAAAAGTTACCAAGTAAGCAGATTTAACTTAATGGAACAGGGGTTGTCTCAAAAGTGACTAGTTCACAGAGAGGCAACTCCTTTCATTTTGTTCAAAACACGTTGCGAACATTTTCAGGAATAGCCAAAAAGCTGTGTTCACGTGTCAGTTTTGTAGATAACTTGATTTTCAGGCATGCTAACGCCGGTTCAGAACGTTTTCTGAACTTGTTTTTGCTTTTTCTACGCTGATTCCGGGAGCGGAAACAGAGATTGTCCGAGCCGGTTGTTTTGAATCCTGTAATGAAGTTTGTTCAGATCGAAGGCGATCGCCAGAACAAGATATTCTGTTCGGACGTTTTCTGCGCCTCTCATGAATAGATTTTCAAAATGAATCTCGTCAGCCTCAGCCAACAGTTTTACCAATTGTGTTAAGAGACCTTCTACACAAGATATGAGATGTTCTCTGCGGAATCTGGCTATCGTATTGTGGTCTGGTGCCTTTTCTCCTTTGAGCAGATACATGAATGCCAGATTAAGCTTGCAGGCTTTCTCTATCTCTCGTGAGGAATAGATATGCTGCGAGTATGCATAAACCATTATCTTGAACAGAGTCTTCGGTTCGACTGCAGGATTTCGTCCTTCGGACGAGTAGGTCAGGTACAATTCTCTGTAATCTATCTCCTCTAAAACCTGATCTATGAGTCTTACTGAATCGTCCACGGGAATTAAAACTTCAGTATGAATTGGAAGTGCCAGTTGAATATAGCTCCCGTTTTTGCTATAGTCAGACTGTAATG
>JAIKZM010000114.1 GCA_024682215.1 Saccharofermentans sp.
CTTTCCGCTGAATGTGAGCCTGTTTATAGAATCATCATAGCTGAAAGTGAGATCGGCGTACTTTTCAGTAACGATCTCCTTCTTAGGCTTTTGCTTGGCTGTCTCGGCAGGAACGTCTTTTTCAGGAGCAGTGCTTTCATCGGCGCGTTCAACCGGAGCTTTATCATCATTTCTTTCAGATCCTGAGCTTTCAGTCCCTGTGGGCTCTGATGACTCAGTCTCCGAAGTCCCGGATGTCCCGGAAGGCTCAGTGATCTTCGATTCAGTTGGTTTTTCTTCTGCAGTTTCAGAAGTTCCTTCCGTCTCATTGGCCGACGGTACAGCGGTCTCTTTTTCTTCTGTCTCAGAGACAGCAATTGACTGCGTCTGTTCAGGTTCCTGTTCAGGCTCTGCCGCGATAACGGCAGAAGACATCATGTGAACTGCATTGCCACACTGCATAATCCAGGTTGATCCGTTTTTGAGGTATTCACGCCACGGCTCTTGCAGGAACCTTCTCCTTTTTCCTTTTGAGGATGATGCAGCTTAAAACAGGAGCCATAAAGATCGCAAGATAGATAAGCGTGATCCAGGGCTGATACTCGACATAGAACTGCTTGAATGTGAGGCTCCACGGATGTTTGATGAGCACCCATCCGAAAAGATCTATCACGATGCTGATGCCGGACCAGAGAGCGCCTGTCATGGCAGCTTTCTTAGATGTGGGTTCTTTAACCTTTCTTAAGTAAAGGATCCCGAATACAGAAAACAGGATTATGTTATAAAGCGGATGCCAGGGTTTTGTCATCTCGTAGCCCTGCCCCAGTCCCGGACCTTCAGCCATGGATTTCATGTGTAATACAAGAATATTGAATATCGTGTGTCCGATCCCTACCGAAGTAACGGCAACATAACCGATCCAGTACCACAGCAAAGACATTCCGATATCCTTACCTGATCCGAACTCTCTTAACCTCTTTTGTCTCATACCATTCTCCTTAAGCATTTTGTCATGCTCACATTCTAAAAATCCCAAGGAGAAAAAGAATTGGATAAGGCTTAGATAATCCTTAAATCTCTCTTAAACAGCAGCTATACCTCTGAATTTCTGAACAGTTCGTTGTTATCTAAATCTATCCTGGCCGTTGTATCGTAATACTCTTCGGCAGGCGGCTTCGGCCCGACATTCAGATTCGTTTCATTGAACAGCTTTATGTAAGATGCACGTCTTTTATCAGCAAGTTTTCCTACCGGCCTTGTCAAAAACTCAGTAAAAGGATCGGTCTTTTCAACAATGGAAGTTTTGGCATTGCACTAATGGCAAAAATAAAAGGATGATATAATAGTTTATACACATATAAAGGGGAGCGCTCCATGGGTGCAAGGATCTTGAAACGATTCGGAGTCTTTTTCATCACCGTTGTTCTATTTGTGGCTGTGATCGCGCCTTGCCTTGATCTGGGCGAAAAAGACGTTTATGCCGCATCTTCATACACTTACACATCCATGGTCAGGAAGAACATCCCCTTAAGCGAAGACAAAACGCTCGATTACTATCTTGTGGAACCAAATGCTTCCGGAAAGTATGATGTCGTCATATTGTTCAGCGGACTCAACGGTGTCGGTTCATATGAGAAGAATTTCCTGTATTACGCGAGCAAGTGGATGGCAACCAAGAAACTGAAGCCTGTCGTATTCGTTATTCCCATTCTTGAAAAATTCGGTTCCAATAAATACTTCAAGGATTTCGTAGATGAAAAGATCGACGGAAAGACCAGAATGAAGCATCTGTTTGACATGATCCGCGACGGAAGCATTTCGCGCAAGGCCAATCCGAAGACCGATATCACGGTCGCAGGTTATTCCATGGGCGGGTGCGCTGCACTTTATGCGGGAATACTTTACAAGCACATCGTCAAGAATGTCGGAAGCCTGAGTCCCTCCTACCGCACATACACCGGTGACGACAGAGGATGGGTCAATGATGCTGAGGACCTTGTTTTCTCCTACGATACGAACAGACACCTTTTCATATGTGCGAGCAAGGTCGAGAAAAGCGGCAGCATGTATAAAAACATGCAGTTTTATCTTAATAATTTCAAGACACGTTTTGTAACCAAGGTTTATTCAAAAGGCAAACACGATATGAATCTCTTCCAGGAAGAAATCTTCACTTACCTTTACTATGTCCAGCATAATGAACTGCCCTCAAGCAGCGTTATCAAGGCAATGAAAAAAAAGAAGATGAAATCCAAGTTCGTCACGGTCAACGGGAAAAAATACTTTCTCAACAAGAGCGGCTACAGAGTTACCGGATGGAGAAAGATAAATGGCAAATACTACTATTTCTCAAAGAAGACCGCAGTCATGAAGACCGGCTGGCTCACGCTCAAGAAAAAGAAATATTACCTCAGTTACCGCGGCAGAAGATACCATGGCTGGCATACAATAGACGGCAAGGTCTATTATTTCAATAAAAAGACCGGTGTTATGGTGAAAAACAAGAAGATCGGCGAATACTATGTCGGCAGTGACGGTGCAAGACAATGAATCAAGGGGCAGTTCTACTGCCCCTTTTACATTATTAACAACTGCCTAAGAGTTAATTCAACTCTTAGACAGTTTCATAAATCAACTTATTCTGTTCTTCAGAAGTATTATCATGATCCATGACCAGTCCTCCACATATGATAGTTTTGCAAGTCATAAATATTGTCCGCTTCTGCCCTTCTTTCATACATATTAAGTACAAATAAACACACCTCATGAATGTCTTATAACAATTCTGTAAACTCTCATAAAGCAAAAACACAAACGACAATAATCGATCCCCCGAGAATGATTCTCGAGGGATCACTTTAAGATCACCTGTTTTACTTGACCTTAAACGCTACAGCCTTAATCGTCATGGGAAGAAGAATTCTTCTTTTACTATTAAAACAAGGAAACACCCTAATATATATACACTGCAGGGCTGTATAATATGCACCATAAATTATCAAGGTGAATAATCGTAAGAATAATAGCGTTTCTTATGATTTTTATCTCTGTAGAAATCTATTCTGACCCAAGTCCCGGCACCTTCACTTAAATCTTTTTCTGTGCAGTAAAGTTTGACCCACTTGCCGTTATACCAACCCTTATCAGTTTTGCCGTTGGTAATAATGTAAACTCTTTTGCCATTATACTTTGCGTTCCAAACAGGCCCATCTTCATCCCACAGCTTAGAGTACCCCTTAGGAACATAAGGC
>JAIKZM010000116.1 GCA_024682215.1 Saccharofermentans sp.
AAGGCTTATCTGTAAGGCCTTTTGTGGGTTCGAAAACTACAGCCATCAGAAATTACCTCCTTCTGTCATTTTTCCCTCGTGGATGGCAACGATCTTGTCGAGGATCTCCTTCTGCATCGGGAGGTTGCCTCCGAGCCTGCCATGGAAGTAAACAGGCTTCTTGCCGTTAACGCCGAGCTTAACGTCTTCGATCATCTGACCTGCGTTGAGCTCTACGTCGAGGAATGCCTTTACGCTGGGCATATCAGCAGCTTCGGCGATCGCCTTGTAAGGGAAAGGCCAGAGCGTGATAGGTCTGATCATACCTACCTTTATTCCAAGCTCGGCAGCCTGGCGGATGACGTTGCGGGAGATACGTGAGCATGTGGAGAATGCCGTGATAACGACCTCAGCATCTTCCATGTTGATAGCCTCGTAACGTACTTCGTTTGCCTCAACGATCTTATACTTCTCCTGGAGCTCGAGGTTCTTCCTCTCTAGGACATCCGGATCGATGTAGATGGAAGTAACTGTGTGGTGGAAGGAGTCACCCTTTCTGCCACATGCAGCCCAAGGCTTCTCAACCTTAACGATGGGCTCCTCGTCACGGAAAGCGACAGGCTCCATCATCTGACCCAAAGTACCGTCGCCCATGATCATGCATGTCATTCTGTACTTGTCAGCGAGGTTGAATGCCTCGACTACGAGCTCATAAAGCTCCTGAACGGAAGCAGGTGCGATGACGATGTTCCTGTAGTCACCGTGTCCGCCGCCCTTTGTAGCCTGGAAATAGTCGCCCTGTGCAGGCTGGATGCCGCCAAGGCCCGGGCCTGCTCTTACGATGTTGACTACGACTGCGGGAAGCTCAGCGCCTGCAATGTAGGAAATACCTTCCTGCTTGAGTGAGACTCCCGGAGAGGAAGAAGATGTCATAACTCTGAAGCCTGCTGCAGCAGCACCGTATACCATGTTAATGGCTGCGACCTCTGATTCGGCCTGTACGAAGTTGCCGCCTGCCTCGACCATTTTCTTAGCCATGTAGTGCATGACTTCGGTCTGAGGGGTAATAGGATATCCGAAATAGTTACGGCAGCCGGCTCTTAAGGCTGCCTCGGCAATGACTTCATTGCCCTTCATTAAAACTCTTTTCTGTGCCATAGATTTCCCTCCGAAACTTTAGTCACGCTCAACGGTGATTACAACATCCGGACACTGCGTAGCGCAGAATGTGCAGCCGATGCACTCTTCGGGATTGACGCATGTTGCCGGGTGATAACCCTTGGCGTTAAGCCTTGTCTTGTCCAGTTCGAGGATTTTCTTGGGGCATGCAGCGACGCAAAGTCCGCAGCCCTTGCACAGATTCTCGTTAAAAGTAACTTTACCTTTAGCCACGATGAACCTCCTCCATTATCACAAGCGCAAAAACGCGCGTAAAATAATTCAAAGTATTATAAACATTATGGAAGTTGCTTGCAACTGTAAAAATGGTTTGACCGTTGTCTTTCTTTACTGTTTCCGCCCAAATCTGCCGCGCAGCATCTTCACTGATTCGGACATGAACCTCGGGATCATCAAAAAAGACTGGAAATAAAGCTTCGTGAATACCCTGGTTTTCCTGAAGAACAACGGAACGATAAGCACTTCATAAACATAAGTGATCAATGTTGCGGCAGCGGCGCCGACTATGCCGAACTTCCAGATCAGCAGCACATCCAGGCCAACGTTAAGAACAGCGGCCGTCACAGTAAACCATTTGTCGTAGCTGTAATAGCTCTCTCCTGCTATCCATATCGACCTTGCAGACCCCGAAGTCCCGATAAAAGATGCCCACGAAAGGATCACAAGCGGTATTACAGCTTCAATATAGTCGTTTCCGTATACGAAGGATATAAAGATCCAGCTGAAGCAGGACATGATCATGGCAAAAACAAAAGACAATGTGTTTGTGCCGGCCAGAACAAGTTTGAACTGATCCAGATACTCTTTATCGGATACTTTCTTCTTTTCGAGCACAACAGGCCTGGTGGAATCGATCAACGCCATGGGAACGAACTGCCAGTATGTTGCAAGCATTACAGCAGCCGAATAAATGCCGACATGTGCCGAATCAGTCATCTTCTCCAAAATGATCTTATCGGCCTCCATGTAAATGATTATGGATATGCTTGAGATTATGCAATTGTAACTGAGATGCAAAAGAGACCTGGCGTCAGCTATGCTGATCTTCAGTCCTGTATCCTTTTTCTTTACAAAGACAGTAGCGATGATAACAGCTATAAGAAAGGACTGGACACTAAGCGAGAGCGCAAACCATTCTACCGTGGCTTTCCGGATCAGCAAGATTATTCTTATCACAGATGTTATGCTGACAGCGATAATAATGGCAATCGACACATACTTCATCTTAAGCTTGATCTTGAACCAATAGACAAGCACATCATACGTCTGGAACACCATGCCTATTGCCTGAAGTGATGCAACGGCAAGAAGCGTACGGTTACCGGGATTAACGGCCGATATCACGGCAAGAAGCATCGGATAAGACAGCAATGACATTGCAAATCTCATGACGATCGCCGTTCCGAGATAACTGTCCTCTTTTTCCGGTCTTCTGATGATCTCAGAAACAATGACATTATCCAGGCCTAATCCCGACAATGTAGTGAAAAGAGTGATATATGAAGTGCAATAATTTATCCAGCCGTAGTCCGAAGGCCCTAAATGTCTGGCGATCAGCGCAACCAAGACCATCGATGTGATCATCGAATACAGATGCTGAATAATGATCCAAACAGAATTTGACAGTATCCTTCCGGGAGCCCCGCGATCCATCTCAAACAGTTCCTTTACTTGACCAGAAGCAGATCGCATTGAGCCATATTGTTCTCGTCCGCGACTTTGCCGATCTCATCTATATCTCTGAAATGATACTTTCCGGATTCAAAGCCCTCATAGCAGATAAATCCCGTAAAGCACTGCTTAATGTCATTTATGAAGCTTTCATATCTGCCGTTGGACTTATATAGCTTGGGGTTATATTCACAGAAAACCACACAATCCGTGTTTTGGAATGTTTTCAATCCGCTCCTGAACACTTCAGGTTCGTGTCCTTCAACATCGATCCAAAAGAGCATGGGCGAATCAGTCGGCACATGATTGTCTTCGACAAAACCATCGACAGTAACAAGCTTTATTGTCTCTCCGACATAAGCAGCATCGCTTTTCGCAAACACCAATCCGGCATTGTCAGAACCTGCGATCTTGCATGTGGCCATGTTCTCAGGATCGATCTGCATATTGGCTTCTCCAACGGTATCTGATATGCCGAGCCTGAATGTGTTGATGTCGTAAAAGCCGTTGATCGCACAGTTCGCATTCAGCAGGTTATAGTTTCCTGTCACAGGTTCCACTGCGTAATACTTACAGTCCGGACCGAGTCTGCTCCTGAAATAGATAATTGACGTACCGACATTGGCACCTATATCAATTACGGTTCCCGGACGGACAGAGAGACTAGCAAAATAACCAAGTATGAAGTCCATTTCTTCTCTGGCCCAGATCTTCTTGTTTTCGACCATATAATCAATGATCGAATGGTCAGTCTTGTCAAAGAAAAAGGAAAGGCCGTCAGCTTCCGCGCTGATGTATGGCAGGGTCTCCCTTGCCAGGCTTAACAGTTTAAGGTCCGGCAGTTTGGTCAATGCTTTTTTTCCGGCTTTATCTATAAATCCCATATCCACTATCCTGCAAAAGTCTGTAAATCAAATATCAGCCCAATTGGATTATAACACTAAGCCAGACAGCAGGTCTCTAACTTACTTCCTGATACAGCAGAATATCTCATTCGTATCGTAATCAGCCGGACCGGAAACCGGGACGATCTCATCAGGCATTTGGCTGATGTCGATGGCATCAGTCTTGTATCCGGCATCCTCAAGTATTTTCCTGCTGTCATTTCCGAAAACGCGCAGATGATCGTACTGTCCGAAGAGACTGATCCTTTCCCTGACAGAACCGGTATCCTCCTCTCGGACTCCTTCAGATCCGTAATCTATCGGAAAACTGATGATAAGAACACCGTCTTTGCGTATGACACGGTGAAGTTCCGACAGAGCTACCCTGTAATCTGAAACATGTTCGAGAATATGGTTGCAAAAAACAACATCAACAGAAGCATCCGGAAGATCCAGCGCCGTAATATCCAGTTTAAGTTCAGCCCTTTTGTCGAAAAGATCTGCAGTCCTTACGTGTATCCCGTGTCTTCTGAACCAGAGGCTCATTGACAGTTCCGGCGCAAAATACAAGATCTCTGATTTTTTCAGCAGTTCAATGTTCTGTTCAGCCCACTTGGCGATTATCCTGTGCCGCGGAGCGGAACGGCAGAAATCGCAGATCACATCCTGCCTTGATGATGAGAACATTTCAGGATTGAATCGCTTCTCATCAGCGTAGAAACGTTCATCCCTGAACCTTGGAAAGTGCTT
>JAIKZM010000124.1 GCA_024682215.1 Saccharofermentans sp.
GTTGTTCCCGAGTCCGGTGAAAGTGTATATTATTAAAGACAATAAAAGCTTCAAATTGACAAATCCCTGAGTCCTATATATACTACAAATCGTAATTATGTAACCGCTTACATCTGCGTAAATATGCGTGGGGCATACATATAAGGGGAAAGATTTATGAAGTATTTTTTTACATCCAAGATTGAAAAAGAAAATGATGAAGTAAGAATTAACATTCCTTTCAATATCTGGGAGGTTTGCAAACATCGTGATGAGATAAGTGCCGAGCTTATTATCGATAATCAGTTCATCAACTGTAACCTGATCCCTCTCGAAAAGGGAATGTATAAGCTTATGATCCCTTCGGGAACAGAGCTTAATATCGATATGAACACCAATCACAAATTCTTGCTTCATATTACCGATACACTTATCAAGATGGATCAGAATTCTCCCTACAGCGTGGAGAATCCCATCAGAAAGATAGATTCCATCAATCTTATAATCCAGCCCGGAGACGGTCTTTGCGGACAGGCTTGTATTGCGATGCTGGCGGGGGTTACCATCGCAGACGTAATTTCCGTAATGGATTGCCGCGAGTGGCAGGGTACCATGGGAAGACTTATTTCCGCACTCAATTATTACGGAATAGACCACAGCAATGTCATCGTTTATCCCGGAGAGGGAGATAATGTAGTTCTTCCCAAGTGCGCGATCCTTATGGAGAAAATGGGAAGATTCAGCCACTACCTCCTTTGCTTTAACGGAAAATTCTATGATCCCAATCTCGGAATCATGGATGAATACGATATGACCAAACTTGTAGGTTATCTCGAGATCAATATATGATATAATGCGAAAGGCTTAAGATAGAGACTCCGGGGACAAAAATTTCCCGGAGTCTTTTTTTGTGTAAAAGGAGTACCGTTTTGATAAGAAAAATTCTTAAGATAAGATTTTCGGACAAAGTACTTGCCACCCTTTCGGTTGCGGCTCTTATACTTGCTCTTATTCCGCTGTACAGACTTGCTTTTTATGCGGTTCCCAGATATGACGATTTCGGTTATGGTCTTAATCTGTGGAAAGAGCAGAGATACGGATACGGTCTTCTTACGATAATCAAGGCGGGATACGAAACCGCCCTCAGTTCCCACTATTCATGGCAGGGAACCTATTCTTCGATCTTCATGATGGCCCAGATGCCGGCAGCTCTCGGATATGACAGATATTTTATCGGCCCCATGATGCTCATAACATCACTTGTAGTATCCGTATTTTTCCTATCCATGGTACTTACAAGGGTATATCTTAAAGCGGACAGATATAAGAGGATCATCTTTTCCGTTATAGTGACGCTTACACTTACAGAATGTATCTACACCGCACAACAGGGTTTTTACTGGTACAACAGCGGTGTTCATTATGTTTTCATGCACAGCGTAATGTTTATGATGGTGGCGTTTCTGGTTCTGCTGTATCGGGAAACACATGCTGTTGCACGCTTTATCCTGTTTTCCATCGTTACTTTTCTTGCTTTCGTTTGTGCAGGTGCAAATTTCGTAACCTGTGTTCAGGGTATTTTACTTCTTTCGGGATATATAGTTCTTGTTCTTATAAAGGATGCCCGTAAAGCGGTGTGGTATCTGCCGGCTTTCTTTGTTTACATGTTCGGACTTAAACTCAACCTCCTTGCTCCCGGAAATGCTCATCGTCAGGCTTCTTATCAGGGAGAGGGCGTCATCTCTTCGATAATTGATTCACTTAAAGAGGGCGTTGTAAACGTCTGGAAGTTCAGCGGGCTTTTTGTTATCGTTCTTATGATCATCGCCATACCCGTTATAAGGATGATGGTTAAAAAGTCGGATTATAAGTTCAGAATGCCGGCTCTTTTTACCCTTTTTTCTTATTGTTTTTACTGCACGGGATATACTTCAAGCTATTATTCCATGGGAAATGCGGGGCTTTCCAGGACATGGATCGCGGTCTGTTTTACTTTCCAGATCCTTCTTTTTGCAAATGAGATCTATTGGATCGGATATCTGGTTCACAGCCGTTTCGCGGAGAAGATTCGGGCTTTGACGGGAGTAAGGTTCAGACATTACGTCCTTTATTACGCTGCGGCTCTTGCGATGCTTCTGTTTTCTTTTCACATAACTCAGGACAAGATCGGTGCGGTGTCATCTTTCGGAGCATATTACTATATCCATACCGGCGAGGCATATGCTTTCCACGATGAATTTCTGGAGAGGGTAAATATCATTGAAAGATCCGGCGGCGGAGAAGTTGTTGTTCCCGAATATGCCTATAAACCATGGTTTCTGATCAACAGAGATATATCGGATGATCCCACCCAGGAGGAAAACAGGATGATGTCCGAGTATTTTGGCATTGATGCGCTCCGAACGGTTCCAAGAGATGAGTATTACGGAAAATAAGGAATTTATAAAAAAAGTCAAAATTCTTGTCTTTATGCTTGCATTTCAAAATAGGAAATACTAATATAGGTAATGTCGATTAGCACTCAAATTAAATGAGTGCTAACAAAAGAAAACCAACAACGCATTCTCATGCGTCAAAAAGGAGGCAACAATATGAAGTTAGTACCTTTAGGTGACAGAGTAGTCCTTAAGGCAGTAGCTGCCGAAGAGACCACTAAGTCCGGAATCATCATTGCAGGAGCTGCAGGAAAAGAAAAGCCCTCACAGGGTGATGTAGTTGCTGTAGGCCCCGGAATCACCGCTGACGGCAAAGAAGTCAAGATGGAAGTCAAAAAGGGCGACAGAGTAATCTATCAGAAATATGCCGGAACAGAAGTTAAGCTTGAAGATGACGAGGAATACATTGTTGTTAAGCAGAACGATATCCTCGCAATTGTAAAATAACGGGAGGCGCATTTTAAAATGGCTAAAGAGATCAAATACGGCGCAGAGGCTCGCCAGGCACTTGAAAACGGTGTTAACTGCCTCGCTAATACTGTCCGTGTAACACTCGGACCTAAGGGAAGAAATGTTGTTCTCGACAAGAGCTACGGCGCTCCCCTTATCACCAACGATGGTGTTACCATCGCAAAAGAGATCGAGCTTGAAGACGGCTTCGAGAATATGGGCGCACAGCTCGTTAAGGAAGTTGCTACCAAGACCAACGACGTAGCAGGTGACGGTACCACTACCGCAACCGTACTCGCTCAGGCAATGATCAACGAAGGAATGAAGAACCTCGCAGCAGGAGCAAACCCCATCATCCTCAGAAAAGGAATGAAGAAGGCTACCGAAGTTGCAGTTGATGCGATCAAGTCAATGAGCCAGAAGGTTAACGGCAAAGAGCACATCGCCCGTGTTGCAGCAATCTCCGCAGGAGATGATGCGGTAGGACAGATGGTTGCCGATGCTATGGAGAAGGTTTCCGGAGACGGTGTCATCACCATCGAGGAGTCCAAGACCATGGCTACCGAGCTTGATACCGTTGACGGTATGCAGTTTGACCGCGGATATATCTCAGCTTACATGGCTACCGATATGGACAAGATGGAAGCTGTTCTCGACAATCCTCTTATCCTCATCACCGACAAGAAGATCTCTAATATTCAGGAGATCCTTCCCCTTCTTGAGCAGATCGTTCAGGGCGGAAGAAAGCTCCTTATCATCGCTGAGGATGTTGAAGGTGAGGCTCTCACCACCCTTATCGTTAACAAGCTTCGCGGAACCTTCAATGTTGTAGCAGTTAAGGCTCCCGGATACGGCGACAGAAGAAAGGCAATGCTCGAGGATATCGCTATCCTTACAGGCGGTCAGGTAATCACTTCTGAACTCGGCCTTGAGCTCAAGGATACAACTCTTGAACAGCACGGCCGTGCTCATCAGGTCAAGGTCAACAAGGAAAGCACGATCATCGTTGACGGTGAAGGCGATCAGGAAGCTATCAAGTCACGTGTCGGCCAGATCAGGACACAGCTCGAAGAGACTAAGTCTGATTACGACAGAGAGAAGCTCCAGGAGAGACTTGCAAAGCTCTCAGGCGGCGTAGCTGTAATCAAGGTCGGTGCTGCTACCGAGACAGAGATGAAGGAGAAGAAGCTCCGTATCGAGGACGCTCTCGCAGCAACAAAGGCTGCAGTTGAAGAGGGTATCGTTGCAGGCGGCGGTACAGCTTTCATCAACGCTATTCCTGCTGTTACAAAGCTCCTTGACGAGACAGACGGTGACGTCAGGACAGGTGTTAAGATCGTTCTGCGTGCCCTTGAGGAGCCTATCCGCCAGATCGCTGACAACGCAGGGCTCGACGGCAGCGTGATCTGCGAGAACGTTAAGAAGGCTCCCGCAGGCAACGGCTATGATGCACTCCATGATGAGTACACAGACATGTTCGCTGCCGGAATCGTTGATCCTGCAAAGGTTACACGTTCCGCTCTCCAGAACGCAGCTTCCGTATCTTCAACTCTTCTTACAACAGAAGCAGTTGTTACAGATATCCCTGAGAAGGAAGCTCCTGCTATGCCTCAGCAGCCGATGTACTGATATAACACACAAACTGAATTTTTCTGCGCCGCGGGTTATCCTGCGGCGCAGTTTTTTTATTTCCGCGGTGTGTTATCATAGTATGGAATTTTAAGAGGTGCAGCTCATATGATCGAAGACAGTTTTATTGAATCCCATGTAGTAAGGAACGGCGGCAACAAAGTGGTTTTGCGCCTGCTTTCCATAGCCGCTCTCATAGCAGGCATATTTGCCATAAATGTGTTCGGCTTTACCACGTTCGGCCCCGGCGCGCTTTATATAACGATGATGCTCTCAGTAACGATAGTATTCGGTTTCGTTTTCATGTTTAAGCGTTCATATACCGAATACGAGATGGAGATCTCCAACGATAACGTCAATGTCGCAAAGATCCTGGGACAGAGCAGCCGTGTAGAGCTCATGGACTTTTCGATCAAGGACTGCATCTATATCGGCCCCGTCACCGGTGACAGGTACGAGGAAGATCTCAAGAAGACCGGTATCAAGATCGCGATCACCGAAAAAAAGGATTATCCGATCAGTGAAGAAGTTTGGTACATGACCTATAAAGAAGAAGAGTATGTCTGCATGCTCATCTTTGATTTCAAGCCCGAGATGTACAAGGTCTTCAGAAGATATAACCCGAGAAACGTAGCATTTTACAAGGCTCCTGCCAAGACAGAGAAGGAAACCGGAGAAGAAAATGCCTGAATATCCGCCTTTTACAGAATTTGAAGTATATTGCAAGGCAACAGAATGCGGCATAGGGGATATGCTCTATCCGTCAGTTCTGATAGGAGACCTGCAGGAAGCTGCCGAACGCGGCTCGTATGCTCTCGGTTACGGCACTGATTTCCTCAAGGAGCACAATATGTGCTGGATAATCCTGAGGATGCATATCGAGATTGACCGTCTTCCGAAATGGCATGAGAAGTTTAAGATCCGCACATGGTCGACAGGTCTTGAAAAGATCTATTACAACAGGGAATTTGAAGTTTATGACTCCGATGGCAGCAGGATAGGGAAGGCTACTTCCATCTGGATCCTGGCTGACTGGATCTCGCACAGGCCGGTTATCGCAAACAAACACCCTGAGCTTCCGCCTGCAGTTGTCCAGTCTGATCTTTATGTTTTCGGAAAGAACTGTCCGAAGATCGCTTTCCCCGAAAAGAGCGATGTCGCAACTGACTCCGAGAAGCCGGTTATCATTAAGTATGCCGATTATACTGAGCTTGACCGCAACAGGCATGTAAACAACTCAAGATACACCGCCTGGGCTTATGATGCGCTTTTCAAGTCCGGATATGATGTTTCTGCCGTTAAGGAGATCTCGATCATGTACAACAGCGAGGTCAAGCAGGGAGAAAAGGTTGAGCTCTATATTTCGGATAACGGCGAAAAACTTGCCGTATATGGCTATAAGGACGAAAATACAAAGGTTTTCGCTGCCGAACTTAAGCTAGGCTGAATATAATTGTCCCGATTTTTTTATATTTTGCTTTTTGTTTTGTCTGCTTTGTTATAAAATAATAAATTAGCAAACAAAACGGAGGTCTGCCATGATTGAGATCAAGAATCTTGTAAAGCATTATGGAGACAAGAAAGCGGTCAACGATATCTCTTTCACAGTAAAGGATAACGAGATCTTAGGCTTCTTAGGTCCTAACGGTGCGGGAAAGACTACCACGATGAATATCATCACCGGATATCTTTCTTCAACATCAGGCACGGTAAAGATAAACGGACACGATATCCTTGAGGAACCGGCACTCGCCAAGAAGGACATAGGTTATCTGCCCGAGCAGCCGCCGCTTTACCTCGACATGACCGTCGAAGAGTATCTTAAGTTCATGTGTGATCTTAAGCAGGTTCCCAAGAAGGAACACAAAAAGCATATCGAAATGATCACTGATATGGTCGGGATCTCTGCAGTAACAGGCAGACTTATCGGAAACCTTTCAAAGGGATTCAAGCAGAGAGTCGGTCTCGCCCAGGCGCTGGTCGGCGATCCTCCGATCCTCATTCTCGATGAGCCTACAGTTGGCCTCGATCCTAACCAGATCATCGGCATCCGTAAGCTGATCAAGAATCTTTCCAAGAATCACTCCATTATCGTTAGCTCTCACATCCTCTCTGAGATCCAGGAGATCGCAGACAGGGTAGTCATCATCAATCATGGAAAAGTCGCAGCGGTAGATACCATCATGGATCTTTCACAGAGACTTTCAGGAACAGCAAAGGTGCTGATGTCATTCAGCGGACCTGCAAAGGATGTTTCTGCAAGGCTTAAGATGATCCCGGGCATCGCTGATGTTTATGTCAGGAATGCCGGTAATCCCGGTGAGGTTGAGATCACGTTGGCACCCAGGGCCGGCAGCGATGTCAGGGCAAATGTCTTCTTCATGATGGCTAAGTCCGGCTGGCCGATACTTGAATTCCGTTCGCTCAATCCTTCTCTTGAAGAAGTGTTCCTGAGCATTACAGCGGGTTAAGGAGTTATTATGCAGGCAATATTTAAGAGAGAATTTCTTTCATACTTCAGAACTCCGGTAGGATATGTCGCAATGGCGATCTTCACGTTCATTTCCGGCTTTATATTCTATTCGCAGTTTGCTACCGGATATGTCAGCATGAGCGTTGAGATAATAATGCTCAGATCGCTGTTCATCATCATCGTTCCCATCATCACTATGGGCATGTTTGCAGAGGACCGCAAACGCGGGACCGAGATCCTTTACTATACGAATCCGATCGAGCTTTTCTCTGTCGTAACAGGCAAGTTCCTTGCAGCAATGGCTCTTTATCTCGTAATGTTCATCAACGTGTTCATCCACATGATAGTTGTAGCCGCTTGCGGCGGAACCGTTGATGCGGGCGTTATCGGATCCGTCCTGGTATTTTTCTTCATGGCTGCGCTGTTCATCTCCATCGGACTTCTTGCGTCCGTACTTACTGACAGCCAGATCATTTCAGCCATCGTTTCGTTCCTTTTCATACTTGTCATTCAGCTTCTTACCGTAATAGGCAACTATTGCGGAACAGCCGTAAGCACGATCATGTCCTACATGGATATCGCATCTGATACAAGGAATGCAGTCAGGAACGCCATAGCCGGTGCGATCAGCTGGTTTGATCCTTTCGCCAAGACGGAACTGTTCAGCAATGGACTTTTCTCCGTTTCAGCACTTGTATTCTGTCTGTCTTTCGCGCTTTTCTTCCTGTATCTGTCATTCAGGATACTTGAGAAGAAACGCTGGAGCCAGAAGTAAAGGAGGATACGTCAATGAGCGAGAATGTTAAAAAACCTGCAAAGAACGTATCTAAGAACAACGCCGTAAACAATCAGGGAAATAAGCAGCACAGAAACGAAAGAGCACATCAGCTCAAGGTCTATGCAGTAGGTTCGGTACTGATCCTTCTGGCTATCATCCTGCTTGCAAACATCCTGCTTGATAAGCTCCTGGGAAGAACCCTGACATTCGATTACTCTGTCGAGCGCAGCAATGTCATTTCAAATACTTCAGCCCAGTTCCTCGACAGCCTTCCGGATGGCACAAATATCCGCATAGTCGGATTGTTTGAAAGACCGGAATCATTCTACGAGTCAAAGTACCAGTACATCATCCCGATCCTTGATGACTATGTTAAGAAGTCCAAGGGCAAGGTAACTGTTGAGTATATCGACATGCAGAAGAACCCCAATATCATCCAGCAGCTTGATCCTACGGGTTCTTATGATCTTGCCAAGCTTTCCGGATGGTATGTCATTTCATATAACGGAAAGCTGGATGTTATCGATCCTGTCACTTGCTATACCATCGATACTGATTACCTTGACGAGACTGACCGTTTCGTTGCAACGGGAATCAATACTGAGTACAAATTCACTAATTCCATGATGTCCCTTGTAAGAGGCTTTACCAATAAAGCTTACTTTGTAACAGGCCTTAAGGAGAACGGATCCACAGAGATCAAGAATCTCATGAACGGTATGGGCATCGATACCCAGGACCTTGATGTCACGGTAGGTTTCAAGATCCCCGAAGACTGCAATCTGCTCATCCTTAACGGTATCAATAACGACATAACCGAGACAATGTATGTTGAGATCAAGACATATGTTGAAAGAGGCGGCAAAGCGATCATTTCCGTTGATTATTCACCTGAAAACGTCAACGAAGCTTACCCGAATCTCAACCATCTCCTCAACGAGATGAATATCAATGTGGAACACTGCATGGTAACGGAAAACGATCCCGCTTATCAGCTCAATTCACAGATCAATGATTCACAGGCAGACATAGCCGAGAAGTTTACGGACTTTGCTACCGTCAAGAGACTGCATATCACACTGGCAAGGCCTTTAAGCTTTACTGCTGCCGCCAACAGCAACTACACAACTGAGGCCGTGCTGACATCCAGCAAGTCCGCAACCAAGAGCGTTGCCGATGAAAACGAAAGGGCAAAGCAGATCTCTTCCGATCCCGGCGTTGTCAATATTGCGATGCATTCATATCACAACAATGACATGCACGGTGAAATTTATGTTTTCAGTACTGTTAATTTCACCTCTGACGATTATTTCTCACATTTCACGCTTAACGACAAAAATGCGGATTTCATCAAGTCATGCATCAGGAGCATGCTTCCCACATCCGCACAGTACAATATCGATATTCCGGTTAAGAGACTTGACGGAAACAGGCTCTCAACGGATAAGGCGACAACAACGGTTGCCACATCCGTCATGATCGTTTTCATGATCGTTCTGCCTGTAGTGCTCAGCTCAATGGCTGTTATCGTTTACAACAAGAGAAAGAACCTGTGATATGAAGTCAGCAAAGAACCTGCTTGTACCATTAGTCATAATGATTCTCCTGGCAATAGGAGTAGTGGTGTTCTTTGTCGTTGACAGGAGTCTTAAAAAGCGTCCCGCAGAAACTACTTACAACCAGGTCGATCTGCTCTACATAAGTCCCGTCGATATCGCATCGGTCAGTGTCTTGCACAGGGACGGCAATGTAAACGTCAAGGTCGACAGGTCTCAGGCTGCAGACGGCACCGTCGTCTACGGCTATTCAGGCAGCGATAAGAGTTCAGAAAACTATTCACAGACCAAGATGGAGGAATTCATGATAACCATGAATTCTTTCGTAGCCTGTGAAGCCATCGCCGAAAACGCAAATCTTTCCGAGTACGGTCTTGATAATCCCGTTTTAACGGTAACGATAACCAAGACAGACGGAACGCAAAAGTCGATCCTTATGGGCAACCTTTCACCGGATGGATCGAAATGCTATGTTTGCGCGGCAGGTTCCTCTTCCGTTTACATGTCAAAGAAAGAGAAGCTTGAGATAGGATCCAGGACCGGAAACTATTTCCTCGATGACAGGATCATCGACATGAACTTCAAGGATATTGAATCCGTCAAGTTCAACAGGGTAAAGGATTCGATCGAGCTTTTCGGCACTAGCGTATACAACGAAACGACCAATACTGTTTCTTTCAGATTCAGCCAGCCTTTCGAGATCGGCTCGAGCAATTATTTCGACAAGCTCATCGAAAACATCTGCGGTCTTTCTGCGGCCGATCATGAGGATGCAACGAATGAGAACCTTTCGAAATTCGGCGTTGCGGTCCCTTCGTTCAGGTTCACTCTGAATTTTAAGGGCGGCAAGACTTATACCGTCGCTCTTTCTTCCGCAAAAGGCGGTTTCTATTACGGCCGTATAAACGGAACCGGCAAGATCTTCAAGGTCGAGGCACAGAGGCTCGAGATAATCGAATCACCGGTTCTCGTTCTTCTCAGCGATTATGTTTTCAATAATTCCTGCGATGAGCTCGATTCCGTTGAGGTCAGCGGCAACAAGGGCAAGTTCGTCATGAAGTTTGACGTGCCTAAGGACAAGCTTATTACAGACAAGGAATCCACGGTAACGCTTGACGGCAGAAACGCCAGGGTAGTCAACGGTTCCGGCCGTTCTTACGCGGCAATGCTCTATGAATCGATCTTCTGCATCAAGATCGACGGTGTGGAGGAGAATGCCATGATCCCTGAAAATGCAGTCGCAGATACCACGATCAAGGTTTACGACCGCAACCACTCTACTGTGGTTTATGAATTCTTCAGAAGGAATACCGAAACGTTCTATGTTACAAAGAACGGCGAATATACCGGTTTCTATGTTCTTGGCATTGAACTGTATAATGACGGAGGGACTGATACATACAATTACGGTATCTGGCCCGCTTATGAAATACTTACAAAGGCGATCACCAACGGTATCAACGGAGTATACGAGATACCTGACGGAAAGTGACACATAATGGCAAATAAAAAGACGAATAAAGATATAGAGAAGAAAAACAGGAAGAAGAGGGGGCCGGGTGCCGGTCTTACGTTGGCCGTAATTATCTTTGCGGTTCTCCTGATCGTAAGTGTGGTCCTTATTTTCATGGTCTCGCGGAAGATCGATTCCATGCAGGGCGCGGATTCGCAGATCAAGCTTGCCGCACAGGGCGGTTTCAACTGCGAGTATTCTGAGGCACAGAAGCTCTATCCGTACGGTGAGGGCGTTATCAAGGTAACCAATGAGCGTATCGCTTATCTTACGCTTTCGGGAACGGAGATCTACACCGTTCCGGTTACTTATACCAATCCCCAGTGTGCGATCTTCGGAGATTATGCCGCTGTTTTCGATCTCAACGGTTATTCGTTTACCATAATGAGCCGCGACAAGGCGCTTTACACCATGCCTACAAAGAATCAGATCAAGGCAATTACGATGTCTAAAAAGGGATATGTTGCCCTGATCACGGGAAGTGACGAGTCCAACGGCGACGTCGTCCTTTACGATGAGAACGGCAAAGCCCAGTATCAGTGGTCTTCTTACAACTCCGGATTCCCGGTGTGCTGCACATTTGATGCAGATTCCACCAAGCTCGCCGTTTCGACGGTCAGCACCGGCGGTGCCGTCATAGTTCCTTACATCAGGGTCTTTTCGATCAGCAAGGGAACCAGCAGCCTCGAAATGGCGGACAGCGCGATGTATACGATCGACGGCAACGTCATGTTCATGTCGATGTTCTATGTCAGCGATAAGCTCTATGCTTTCACCGGCAACTCAATGTACGAGGTTAGGGACGGAAAGCTTACCCAGCTCAATTACGATTTCTCGGCCATCGGCTACATCAATCTTGTTGACGGAAAGCTCTTTGTTACTTATTCCGACGGTGTCAGCCAGCTTAATAAACTTGCCATCCTTGGCGGTGCGGATACGCTCATCTACAATTCCGATATCGGTACGAAGATCAGTTCGGTTGCAGGTATGGGAAAGCTTTACGCCATCAGCGTCGACAGACGTATATTCGTGTTTGACTCCGCAGGTTCGATCCTCAACGATTTTGCTGTCGATGAGGACGTCATCAGGCTCAACTTCATCGCAGGCAACAAGCTCTGTGTCGTTTCCGCAAGCGGCGTCCACACGGTTACTTAAGGAGCCATTCATGGAAACCGAGGTCAAACTGGCATTTAAGGACAGGGAAAGCCTGTTTTCGGCTGCATCTTCAGACTGGTTTAAATCCCATTGCGTATCAACGGACAGTGAGCCGCTGACTCTTGAAAACTGCTACCTCGATACCGCTGACGGACTTCTGCGTTCGCGCGGCGCGGTATTCAGGAAGAGGCATTTCACCGGCGGGGGCACCGATTCTTATGAGTTCACCGCAAAGTGTGTTGTTGCAGTAACCGCAGGCGTTCACGAACGTTATGAATGGAACGTAAAGAGCGAAGACGGAGCAATCGACATCGAAGGCTTTAAAGCAAAAGCCATGAAGCAGGTTGATGACCCCAAGGTGCTTGAACGCCTTTTGGAAGGCGTTTCTGACGGTGATATTGGTGTTCTTTGTTCCAATGATTTTGAACGAACGACATATGAATTCAGATACGGCGAAAGCCTGATGGAGGCATGCATCGATTACGGCGGGATCAAGGACCTCACGGGAAAGATCTGCGACATCATCTGCGAGATGGAGCTGGAACTCATGGAAGGTTCTCTTGAAGATCTTGAAGCAGCCAAGTCTTTCATAATGTCAAGGACTGATGCCGTTCCTTTTGATACTGGCAAGTTCGAAAGAACATTAAGAGCCTCTGTTTCTGGAGGTGCTGTATGAGCAATGCCCGTTATGACTGCATTATCCTTGGCGGCGGAGCTGCCGGGCTTTTCGCAGCTTCGATGTTGGTAAAGCTGACTAAGGGCAACTCGAAGATCCTCGTTATCGACGGAAATGACAGATGCGGCAAAAAGCTCGCCATGACGGGCAGCGGAAGATGCAATCTTTCGAATAAGGAAGCGTCAGCAGGAAAATATCACACTGATTGTCCCGAACTCCTGGATGCCTGTCTCAAGGCTTTTGGAAGTGACGATGCCATAGATTTTTTTGAAAACGAACTCGGCATAGTAACCGTTTGCGACAACGGGCTTTACTATCCTTCGACATACAGGGCCCAGACGGTGATCGATTCATTCAGGTTTTTCCTTGATGAATCAGGCGTTGACATGAGATTAGGCTCAAGATGCGTGAAGATTGCAGGGGATAATGGCGCTTATGAACTTACTTTAAAAGACGGAAGCGTTTTCTCTTCTGCTAACCTTATTGTTGCATCTGGCGGAAGCACATATCCGTCAACGGGATCAGACGGAACGGGCATGACGCTGTTAAAGGGGCTGGTGGATCCTAAGGACATCGTGGGCTTTAAGCCCGCTCTCACGTCTCTTACCAGCAGGATGCAGGGCATCAAGGCTCTTGCGGGAATAAGATGCAAGGGCAGCGTAATGCTGTCAGACGGTTCAGCTAACCTTGATTCTTCTGAAGGCGAGATAATCTTTTCCAAGGAAGGCGGCATATCCGGTATCTGCGTCATGGATATCTCAGGCAAGGCAGTCCGGCTTCTGGATAAAGGCGGTAAGCCCGTTGTTTATGTAGATCTTATAGGCAGGACTGTTGAACAGACCGTTGAAATGCTTGAGCTGAGGCGCCGGAAATTCGGCAGCAGGCAGATCGCTTCTGCGCTTTCAGGCATGATGCCGCGTGTTCTTTGTGAATTCGTTTGCAGATTATCCGGGATCGACCCTTCAGATTCCATGGGGCAGCTCAGTGACAAAGACATCTCCTTGTTTGCTTCTAATATCTGTGCAATGAAGATCCCTATTGACGGCTACGGCGGAAACGACAAAGCACAGGTCGCTTCAGGCGGCGTTAAGCTCTCCGCCATGAATTCGGACATGCAGTACCGCAGAAGGAAAGGCCTTTATATTATCGGCGAGGCATTGAATGTCGACGGCAGATGCGGCGGATATAATCTCCAGTGGGCATGGTCATCGGCAGCGGCTGCCGCGAAAGGGGTAGCAGAAAATGTTTGAGCTTTCCTTTGATCCGCGGAAAGGCGGAAAGGTCCTTCCTGACTCAGTCAGGATAATCGAAGCCGGATTGAAGTCAAAAGACAAAAAGCTTGCTGCTGCCTGCAATGCCTGCAGGAACGGCGAGCTGAGGCTCATGATCGAAAAGCGTTTCATCGATGCCAGAAGAAACAAACTCAAGATAATCTACAGGTTTGATTTCGCAGATGAGGATACCTTCAGGGAAAAGCAGGACTCCATAATGGATGCCGCATTTCCGCATAAGGAGTATTTCAGTGAACATGCTGACGAGAACCCCAGGCCGTTAGTGGTAGGAGCAGGCCCGGCAGGCCTTTTCGCTGCGCTGATACTAGCAAGATACGGCCTTCGTCCCATAGTGATCGAACGCGGTCCCGAGATGAAAAAGCGTATTGCCGACTGCGAAAACTACATGAACGGAACCGCACGTCTCAAGCCCGATTCCAACATCCAGTTCGGAGAGGGAGGAGCAGGCACGTTTTCGGACGGAAAGCTCTATTCAGGAGTGAGTTCCGGCCTTAAATCATTCGTTAACCTGATGTTCGTCTCACACGGCGCGCCTTCGGACATAATGTACGACGCTCATCCGCATGTCGGTACCGACAAGATAAGGGATGTCGTTGTAAACATAAGAAAAGACATAGTGTCTTTAGGTGGAGAGTTTCTTTTCGAAACGCTTTTCCAGGGCTACAAAAAGGACAAGAACGGCCTGTCTTATATTACTGTGCAGGATAAGAACGGAAGCCGCGAGATCAAGTGCTCAGGCATGATCCTCGCAATCGGACATGCCGGAAGAGATACTTTCAGGGCGCTCGAAAGACTTGGGATCGCGATGGAACCCAAACCTTTCTCGGTCGGAGTCAGGATAGAACACTTAAGACAGGATATCGATATTGCCCAGTACGGGATCGACACCAACGATACACCGGATCTCATGGCTGCAAACTATAAACTCGCATGCGACACAAAGACGGGAAGACGGCTTTATACGTTCTGTATGTGCCCGGGCGGTACGGTCGTGCCTTCCCAGACATCGGAAGGCACCGTCTGCACAAACGGAATGAGCGTACGCCTTCGTGACGGCGCAAACTCCAACAGCGCCATCCTCGTTCCGGTCGACAGCAAAGACTATGGCGAAGGCACGCTTGACGGCATGTATTATCAGGAAAAGCTCGAAAAGCTTGCTTTCATGGCTGGCGGCGGTGACGGATATGCTCCCGCAGCAAGATACGGCGATCTTTCCGAAGGCAGGGTTACCACGGAATTCGGTAAGGTCAAGCCTTCATACAGGCCGGGCGTAAGGCCTGCAGATCTTAAACAGGTTTTCGCTGACAGCATCCTTGATACAATCGTTGACGGTGTTGAACAGATGGGCAGGAAGATTAAGGGCTTTGATTCACCCGATGCCGTCCTTACGGCCGTTGAGACGAGAAGTTCATCTCCCGTAAGGATCTTAAGGGACCGAGAGACGTACCAGAGCATCAACGTTCCGGGGATTTTCCCGTGCGGAGAAGGCGCGGGCTACGCCGGAGGGATAATGTCCTCAGCTATCGACGGCATCAACTGTGCCAACGCCCTTGCCTTTGCTTTGATAAAAGATACTAAACGATTATAATTAACTATCACGAATATAATTACCGGAGGATATATACATGGAAAATGAAAAGAATACGGCAGTCGTAACCGTCCTGGGCAAGGACAGGGTAGGCATCATTGCCGGAATCTCAAATCTTCTCCTTGAATACGGCATCAATATCAACGATATCTCACAGACGATCCTTGACGACATCTTTACGATGGTCATGCTTGTTGATCTGAAGGATCTTCAGATCGAGAATTCGGACATTTCCGAAAAGCTCGCAAAGCTCGGCGAGGAACTCGGCGTGCAGATCACCATCCAGCATACCGGACTTTTCAATGCGATGCATAAAATCTGATCTTTGAAAGCGATACATTCATATGATTAACGAATACGAGATTATTGAAACGATGCAGATGTTCAACAAAGAGCATCTCGACATCAGGACCATCACGATGGGTATCTCACTCATGGACTGCGCTGCCGCGACCGTTGAGGAGTCATGCAGCAGGATCTACGACAAGATCTGCCGTTATGCGGGCAACCTCGTTTCCGTAGGTGAACAGATCAGCAGAAAGTACGGCATTCCGATAATTCACAAGAGGATCTCGGTAACGCCCATTTCCATAGTTGCAGCTGCTTGCGGCGCAAAGGATTACACGCCTTTTGCCAAGATTTTGGACAAAGCGGCAAAGACCTGCGGCGTTAACTTCGTTGGCGGATTTTCGGCACTTGTCCAGAAGGGTTACACCAATTCAGACAAGATCCTCATCAATTCCATTCCTGAGGCTCTTTCGACTACAGAATTCGTCTGCTCGAGCGTCAATCTCGCTTCGACGAGGACAGGCATAAATATGGATGCAGTCCGCGATATGGGCGTCATCATCAAGAAGACCGCTGAAGCTTCGGCTGACAGGAACGCAATCGGTTGCGCAAAGCTCGTTGTCTTTGCCAACGCACCCGAGGACAACCCGTTCATGGCAGGAGCTTTCTTAGGCCCCGGTGAGCCTGAATGCGTTATCAATGTTGGTATTTCCGGCCCGGGCGTCGTAAAGCACGCGCTTGAAGGAGTAAAGGGAAGAGATCTTGGTGTTGTCGCAGAGACCATCAAGAAGGCTGCATTTAAGATCACCAGAGTAGGTGAGCTCGTAGCAAGGGAAGCATCCGAGCGCCTTGGCGTGCCTTTCGGAATCATCGACCTTTCACTTGCTCCGACACCTGCAGTAGGCGACTCGGTCGCAAGGCTTCTCGAGGAGTTCGGCCTTGAGACATGCGGAACATGGGGCACAACAGCTGCTCTCGCAATGCTCAATGATGCGGTCAAGAAGGGCGGCATCATGGCATCATCCTACGTTGGCGGACTTTCCGGTGCTTTCATTCCCGTATCTGAGGACGAAGGCATGATCGCTGCAGCCAGGAGCGGAGAGCTCAAGCTCGAAAAGCTCGAAGCAATGACATGCGTCTGCTCCGTAGGCCTCGACATGATCGCCATCCCCGGTGATACAACGGCAGAGACCATCTCAGGTATCATTGCCGACGAAATGGCTCTCGGAACTTTCAATAACAAGACTACAGCCGTAAGGCTCATTCCGGTTCCCGGAAAGGGCGTAGGCGACAGCGTCGAATTCGGCGGACTTCTTGGCACGGCACCCATCATGCCGGTCAACAATTCTTCATGTGCCGAATTCATTCACAGAGGCGGCAGGATCCCTGCGCCGATCCATTCTATGCGCAACTAATATTTTAAAGGCTTTTTATGTGGTACGAAGAATCAGTTTTTTATCAGATATATCCGCTCGGTTTCTGCGGTGCTCCGTTTGAGAATGACGGAAAGCCGGAGCACAGGATCCTTAAAGTCCTTGACTGGATCCCGCACATGAAAAAACTCGGGATCAACGCGATCTACTTTTCGCCGGTCTTTGAATCAGATACACACGGCTACAATACACGCGATTACGGCCTTATCGACACAAGACTCGGAACAAATGACGATTTCAAAAAGGTCGTTGATGCTCTTCACAAGGAAGACATCAAAGTCGTGCTCGATGGTGTTTTCAATCACGTCGGAAGGGGCTTCTGGGCATTTAAGGACGTTCAGGAAAAGAAATGGGATTCGCCTTACAAGGAATGGTTCCATCTTTCGTTTGACGGTAACTCAAATTACAATGACGGCTTCTGGTACGAAGGCTGGGAGGGCAATTATGACCTCGTTAAGCTCAACTTAAGGAATCCCGCCGTTATCGATCACATCCTTGATAAGGTTGGCTATTGGATCGACTTTTTCGACATCGACGGTCTGCGCCTTGATGTAGCATACTGCCTTGACCGTGATTTTTTAGGCATGCTCAGGGGATTTACCGATTCCAGGAAACAGGATTTCTTTCTTTTGGGCGAAGTGCTCCACGGAGAGTACGGCAGGATGCTTAATGAGATGCACCTGCACTCACTGACCAATTATCAGTGCTATAAGGGAATATATTCAGCATTCAACTCATGCAATATGTTCGAGATAATGCATTCGCTTTTGAGGCTTTTCGGACCTGAGGACTGGACAGTTGCAAGAGGTTCGCATCTGCTGTCGTTTGCCGACAATCACGATGTAACGAGGATCGCATCGATCCTGAACGATCCCAATAAGCTGCCGCTGGTCTACACGATGGTCTTCACGATGCCGGGCATTCCCTGTGTATACTACGGATCCGAATGGGGAGCCAAGGCCATGAAAGAAGAGGGGGATCCCGCTCTTCGTGCCTGCTTTGACAAGCCAGAGTGGAATGAGCTGACAGACCACATATCAAGACTTGCTGAAGCCAAAAAGAATTGTAAAGCTCTTAACTATGGCGGTCTGCGCTCGGTAGTTCTCACTAACCAGCAGTGCATATTTGAGAGAAATTGCGGTGACCAGAGGGTAATGGTCGCGATCAACATGGATTCCAACCCTTATACGGCTCACTTTGATGCAGGCTGCGGCCAAGCAAAAGAGCTTCTGACCGGAAAGACACACGATTTCGGCGGAGGATCGACTTTGGCGCCGTTTTCGTCAGAGATCTGGCTTATGGAAAGATAGTTCGTTGGACATTTTCGCTGCATATTTGATAATTAGTTGATTATTTTAATAATCTAAGACCAAATATTTAACGTTTTGTTGTGATTAACACGAAAACATATAAAAAGGTTGACTTTAAGTTGCGAAGTGCTAACATAAACTGTAACCTTAAATGTAAATATTTTTTATCATATGGTTGAGGAGGTAATAAGAAATGAAATTTAAGCGTTTATTGGTACCTTTCGTTGCAGTAGCAATGATGGCCAGCATGATGCCTGCAGTTGTTTCTGCTGCTGAGGTTGAAGTTAAGGCTAATGATGCTGCAATCGCTATTGAAGCTAAAAGTGAATCACCGGAGCCTTATACAGGTGACTGCGGTAAGAACCTTCACTTTGCGCTTCAGACAAATGGTACATTGCTCATTTCCGGTTCCGGTGCTATGACAAACTTCGGCGCTAACAAGGCACCTTGGGCTGGCTATAAGGATAAGATCAAGGCAGTTGCATTCTCCGGTAAGTGCACATCTATCGGTAACTATGCATTCTATGGCTGCAAGAACCTTGCTTCTATTAACATCCACACCGGTATTACTTCTATCGGAACCGGTGCTTTCTATGGCTCCGGCATTACAAAGGCAGCTGGTGGTGCTTCTCTTAAGACAATCGGTACTTCTGCTTTCAAGAACTGCGCTAAGCTCACTACTGTTAATATCACTTCTAAGGTTCTCAGCAAGATCGGTTCTCAGGCTTTCTATGGTACACCTGTTACAAAGATCACGATCGCTAAGACAACAAAGCTCACAAAGAAGGGCGTTAAGAACTCACTCAAGGGTTCAAAGGTCAAGACAGTTGACGTAAAGAACAACAAGAAGGTTACTTACGGCGCTTACTTTGTTAAGTCCAACTCCGGCAGAAAGGTTTCTGTTAAGTAATCGATTCTTCTGAATTGAAAGACTATTAGGACTGATTCCTTCAGGGGTCAGTCCTTTTTTATTTGCCCGATCATATGAAAAAGGCCCTGAGATCGTTTGATTTCAGGGCCTTGGTATTTGTTGTAACTTTTATGTCAGAGGCTGTCGAGATATCTCTTAACCGTTTCGGGAGCGGGACCGCCAATGAGGGAGCGGCCGTCAACACAGGTCTTGAGTGAGATGGCATCGTATACATCTTCCTCGAAAGCGGGTGAGAACTCCTTAAGAGTCTCAAGCGGGAGCTTTTCGAGGGATGTGTTGTGCTCGATACAGTAATGTACGAGCTTTCCGGAAATGGCGTGCGTTTCTCTGAAGGGAAGACCTTTCTTAACGAGATAGTCAGCCAGGTCGGTAGCATTGGTAAAGCCATTGAGAGCAGCAGCTTCCATGTTGTCCTTACGGATCGTCATGGTCTTCATCATGCCGGTGAACGGAGGAAGAACAGCCTTGATCGTCTCAATGCAGTCAAACATTGCTTCCTGAACTTCCTGCATGTCTTTGTTGTAAGTAAGGGGCAGGCCCTTCATGATGACGAGCAGGGAAATGAGGTCACCGTAAACTCTGCCGGTCTTGCCTCTGGTAAGTTCTGCGACATCCGGATTCTTCTTCTGCGGCATCATGGATGAACCTGTGGAATAAGCGTCATCGAGTTCGTAGAACTTGAATTCCTGTGAAGCGTACAAGATGATCTCTTCACTCAGTCTTGAAAGGTGCATCATGAGGATCGAGCATGCAGAAGCGAATTCGATCGCGAAATCCCTGTCTGCAACACCGTCTAGCGAACAAAGCGTAACCCCGTGCATGCCGAGATCTTCGGCAACTGCTTCGCGGTCAAGCGGATAAGTTGTTCCCGCAAGCGCGCCTGAACCCAGAGGAGAGACATTAGCGCGGTCCTTGGCGGCATTGAGCCTGTCAGTATCGCGTCTGAACATTTCGATATAAGCTGTCAGATAGTGGGCATATGTAATGGGCTGCGCCCTCTGAAGGTGCGTATAGCCGGGCATATATGTTGTAAGGTTGTCCTTCGCGATATCGATGAGGGTATCAACAAGAGTGTCGAGGAGCTCAACGATCTCATCAGCCTCATCAACAAGGAAAAGACGCTGGTCAAGTGCGACCTGGTCATTTCTTGATCTTCCTGTATGAAGACGCTTGCCTGCATCTCCGATGCGGTTGGTAAGCTCTTCTTCAATGAACATGTGGATATCTTCAGCGTCGGAATCGAAAGTAAGCTTTCCGGACTCGATGTCATCCTTGATCGACAGGAGACCTGTCTTAATTGCTTCTGCGTCCTCGCTGCTGATAACACCCTGCTTTGCGAGCATCTGTGAATGAGCGATGGAACCTTCGATATCCTGACTGTACATCTTGCAGTCAAAGGGGAGAGAAGAGTTGTAATCGTTAACTTCCTTATCGGTGGCCTTTTCAAATCTTCCGGCCCACATTTTCTTAGCCATGGTATATTCTCCTTACCCTTAATAAAACACGCATATTATAGCAAAAAATATGCTAATATGATGCCAACTTAACGAATATGGGAGGCATGCCTTGAAGCGCTTTTCACTGATAACTGCTTCATTGTCACTGGCCCTTTTGACAGGGCTCCTCTGCGCATGCCATAAGCCTGCCGAGACCTCGGTTTCAACTGAATACACAACAGTTCAGACCACTACGACTGAGTCCACTACATATTCCGCCGTTACTGAGACCACACCGGCTGCAACGCCTTCGGATTCTGCACCTGATAATTCAGGTACGCCCGCCGAAACAACGGCTGAGATCATTGCAACCCAAACGGAGACCTATGTCGAATACCGTCACGTCGCCAAGGGAAAGTTCAACTATGTTCTCAAGAACAAGTCCTGGAAGTTTGACGGCGAGATGTACTATCACAAATACAAGGACGGCACGATCGTCTATTACGATAAGGAAACCAAAGTCTGGCTCGTCATGGACAATAGCGGCCAGGGCTGGTATTACGACCCCGAGATCAACGATTTCGTCAAAGACGAGTGATCTTGCCTTATTAGTCTCACGAGTCTCGATTTTCGCTTAAAAGTCTCATTTTCGGGCCTATTTTCTTATTTTGCATCAATTCGTTCCCAATTCATTCTTCCGGGCAATTAGAATGATGGCAGTTATTAATTGTGCTGCCACTGCCTGACGGATAAGAATTGTGTTTTTGCTTGTTTTATCCGTCAAAATTCGCTTGTTGGAAGTGACTAATGATTTGAATGACGGATAAAACAGATGCTTTTGATGTTTCTATCCGTCAAATCAAACGAATTGATAAAATCGGTTTGATTTTTAACGGATAAAAACATTGGTTTTGGTTTTATTATCCGTCACGACATCGGGTTGAAAGGAAAAATGCTGATGCAAGGATCTATTCAAATATTATCAGCTTTAAATGATCTCAAGAGAGAACTTGAATGGCAATTATATAAGATAAATGAGCGCATTGAAGATGCTCCTGAAGGATATTTGCGTATTTCAAAGACCCGGAATAAGTACCAGTTCTATCTTAGAACTGATACCGGGGATACAAGGGGAAAGTACATACCTTATAAAGAGAAAAACACTGCGGTGCAGCTTGCGCAGAAAGACTATGACTTGAGATTGCGTGCAGTATTGGAAGAACAATTGAAAGAGGTCGACCGTTTTCTCAAACATTATGAGCCCGATGCAGCTGTTAAAGTCTATGAGGATCTAAGTGAAGCACGCAGACTACTTGTGACCCCTGAATATCTGACTGATGATGAGTATGTCAGGAAATGGCTTGATACGCCTTATCAGAAACTCGGGTTCAGGAGCGATGATCCGGAATACTTTACCGAAAACAACGAACGGGTGAGGTCTAAGTCGGAGATAATAATCGCTAATACGCTTAGGAGCCACAATATCCCGTACCGGTATGAGTTCCCGGTTTATGAAGACGGGGTGGTGATCGCGGCGCCGGATTTCAATTGCCTGAATGTCAGGACCCGAAAAGAATACTATTGGGAGCATCTCGGCATGATGGGCGACGATGCGTATGTGAATAAGAATATCAGGAAGATCGAGAGATACACGCTTGCGAAGCATTTCGATGAGTCGCGGCTGATACTGACCTTTGAAACTGACAAGCATCCGCTGAATACCAGGATAATAGAAGAGAAGATCAGAAGGTATCTGCTTTGAAGGCATAGCATAGGACGGCGGGTAATCCGTAAAAAATCCAATAAAAAACGGGACCGCCAAAACGATCCCGTTTGATCAGATACAGGTTGGATTATCTCAGGTTGGTAGCGATACCAATGATAAAAGCGAGAATATAGATACCCAAATATACTGTTGTGAAGATGCCCATTGCGATTCCGCCGATGGAAAGATACTTGCCGACTCTGACCTTTGCGGGATAAGAACCATACTGCTCGAGGTACTTCTTGGCTTTGCTGAGGCCCATGGGTCCGAAGACGATACCAAGGAAACCGAGGAAGAAAGTGCAGGAGAATGCTGCAGCAAGAATACCTGTGATCATGCAGCTCTTAGCAGCTTCGGGATCACCGGCACCCATAACAGGAGCGCCGTAAACAGGCTGAGGCTGGGGCTGAGGTGCATATCCATACTGGGGCTGAGCAGCTGCGGGTGCAGGTGCGGGCTGTGCAGCAGGTGTTCCGCAGTTAGGGCAGAAAGCGTTGCCGTCTTCAAACTGGGTTCCGCAATTAGTACAAATCATATTATTTCCTCCATGTGCAGTGAACTGCCATTTTTTAGTCGACTAAAACGACAAGAACATTTTAGCATTGAAAAAATCAAATGAAAATATAGAATTATCTAGTAAACTATTAAAGTAGGTTAATTATGTTTTGAGGTATAGATGAAGACTGCTGTTTTGCTGCCAGTTTACAATCCTGACGTTAAATTCCCGGCTATTGTCAGAGAATTGAAGTCCAGAGGATTTGTAGTCGTTGTCTGCAATGACGGCAGCGAACCCGGGTTTGAACCGATATTCGATGAGGTCAAGGACAAGGTCTACTATGTCACGTATAACCACAATAAAGGCAAGGGCTATGCGTTAAAGCGCGGTTTTGAGTTCATCGGCAACAATCTCACGGATCAGGTTGATTATATCGTCACGGCAGATGCTGACGGACAGCATGCCATTGACGATATCGAGAGAGTTGCAAAGCTCGTCAGGAAGACTGACGGAATAGTCCTCGGAATGAGAGACCTTTCGGAGCGGATCCCGCTTAAATCGAGGATCGGAAACGACCTTTCGAAGACTGTTTATACGATCATCACGGGCGTTTATCTGAGAGACAACCAGTCGGGCCTGAGAGGATTTCCGGTAAGGCTCACTTCCTGGCTTTGCGACATTCCGAGCAATAAATACGAGTATGAGCTCAATGTTCTTGTAACCGCACATAAGGAAGGCATTCCCGTTGCGGGCATCGATATCAAGACTATTTACGAGAATAACAACAAGAATACGCATTTCAAGCCGATCAAAGACACCGTAAGGATCCAGGGGTCGCTCCTGTCCTACGGCATGATTTCGACGTTCCTTTATTCGCTATATATTACGGCTGTGGCAATTATCGCATGGTTTGACATTCCTCATTTCTATATCTGGACTGCGAGCATGTTTGTCATGGTCACGGGAATGCATGCCGTGCTGAACGTCTTTTCGGCAGGTATCAGGCACCGCCAGAAGATAAGCGTAATTTACTATATTACGGGTGCCATCAAATACCTGATCGCGACGCTGATAATGCTTTTGTTTGACTTCCAGGGCTGGTTTATCGTGCTCGGAGCTTTTTGTGCACTTTTGGTCGTGGTAGTGTTATCATATCTTTTCGGCAGATCAGGAATAATGGGGAAGGTTTAATCGTATGAACAGATGTGACGGAGAGCTGGTAAAGAAGATACTGTCTGATAATACTAATGTTGATATTGACGACCTTGTTATCGAGGTCAAGGGACTTCCTGATGATGACCGCGAAGGTGTTCTGGATAAGCGCGAATTCTTCATCAGAAATGCTATTTATGCTTTTCAGAAGATGGCTCCCGCGCAGGGCTTCAATGTTGAGATGATGAGAGCCGCCACCAAGACGCAGTGCCTTGATGCATGTAAGGACGAGGTCTTGAACAGCAGCTTTGAGATAGATTCCGATGGCAGGAAGGTTACTGTTTTCAGATATGAGAGGGCGGACTCCGTTGGTTCGGCAAGACCTGTACTTATCTATATCCACGGCGGATCATTCATGGCGAGCAGCGCGAAGTTTTACGAGCAGCCTTGCCGTTTTGCCGCCGAGCAGACAGGATGCGTAGTACTTAACATTGAGTACGGACTTGCGCCCGAAAACCGTTATCCCGCGGCTATCAACGATTGTTTGAGGCTCATTGAATATGTTTATGCCAATGCTTCTGAGTTAGGCATAGACAGGGAGAAGATCGGTCTTTTCGGTGACAGTGCCGGAGCGAACCTTGCTCTTGCGGCTGTGATCGATAACAAGAGTGAGGCAAAGATCTCTTATCTCGGACTGTTTTATCCCTGTGTCGATCTTTTCGCAGGTGACAACCTGTATGAATGGAAAGAGTCTGATTACTCGATTAATGACGAGGAAAGGGAGCTCATTTTGTCCAGGCTTACACTCGGACGCTGTGACGGTAAGGGCAATCAGGCGCTTATGGCTGGCATTCTCATGAATTACACGGGCGAGAAGTACGAGGCAGTCAAGAAGGCTCCGGATGTAAGCCCGATCTATGCTGATCTGACCAGGATGCCTTTTACGGGCATTTTCTCGGCCGAGTATGACGGATTAAGGATTCAGACCGAGTACTATGCAAGGCTTCTCAAGAAGGCGGGAGTGCCTTTTAAATTCACAAGATACAGGGGCGTAACGCATGCGTTCCTTGATTATTTCGGGATCGTTCCGCAGGGTGAGGCGGCAATACTGCAGATGTGCGGTCAGGTCAAAGAGATCTGGGGGCTTGATGTCTGATGGTCGCCAAGGTAGTAACCCGCAACATTGAGGAGTTAAAAGGCTCCGAGCAAACGTTTGAAACGATCTTCCGCATAATACGCGAGAGCTTTACGAGCGAACTTTTCGCTGAGTGGCTCGATAACGGCACTGTCAGGAAGATGACCTATTCCGAATTCTGCGCAAGGTCGGATGTTTTTGCATCGGCTTTTCTTGGCAGATATGGCGCGCCTGAGGAAGGAAAGACCAGGATCGCGGGAATCTATCTCGAAAACTCACCTGACTGGGTCGCGATCTTCTGGGGACTGTTAAAATCGGGCTTTAAGCCTGTTCTGCTCAATACAAGGCACAGCATCAATATCACGAATGACATCATCGATGAGCTTAAGCCGATGTTCGTGGTCTCCCTGGACGACAGGGTCAAGGGCTCAATAACGCCTGATGCGGTGCTTGAAGGCGTATCTTCATCTGCGGTTCCCGAAAAGGAATACTGGGAAGACGAGATCCTGCTCGTAACCAGCGGATCTACCGCAAGGCCCAAGATCATTTCACACAGCGGCAGGACGATCTGCAAACAGGTCGAACTCAGTGCCGACATCGTCAGGATGAATCCGGCGATCCAGTATAACAGCAAGCTCGAGATCAAGAACCTGGCGTTCCTGCCGTTCTATCACATTTTCGGACTCGTGGCGCTGCTTTTGTGGTTTACGTTTTTCGGAAGATGCCTTGTGTTCCTTCCGAGATACGATGCCGAGACAATCCAGCTCGTATGCAGAAGAACAGGCGTTACTCATTTCTTTGCGATACCGCTTGTGTGGAACAAGACGGTCGCGGCACTTGAGGCCGAGGTCGCAAAGCAGGGGAAGACCAAGACTTTCAACAAGGCCATCAGGTTCTCAAACGGCCTTCAGAACGTGTTCCCGCTGTTCGGCGCGACAGTTGCCAGAGGGATTATATTCAAGAAGGTAAGGCGTCAGCTTCTTGGCGAAAAGCCGAGATTCCTCATTTCCGGAGGCGGATTCATACCTACGAGGACTCTTGAGGTCTTAAACGGCCTGGGTTACTCGATACATAACGGATACGGCCTGACCGAGTGCGGCATCCTGTCCGTCGAGCTTGAAAAAAAGCCTAAATACAGAAACGATGCAAAGGTCGGAAAGATCTTTGCGAACATAAGTTACAAGCTCTCTTATGAGGGCGAGCTCATGATACCCGCCGATCACGCGATGAACGGCATGTATGTTGACGGTTCATTTGTCAGGAACAGTGAGCCGTTCTATCCGACCAACGATATCGTCAGTTTTGACGCCAAGGGGAGGCTTTCGATCTCCGGACGTAAGGATGACGTCATCATAGGACCCAACGGCGAGAACATCTCGCCCGAGGAGATCGAATCAAGGATCGAAAAGGGAAGTTACTCATCGATGGCTCTCGTTTATGCAAAGCTGCCGGGGACTGATTCAAAATCAATGGTCCTGGTGCTTTCGAATAACGGCAGCCTTAACGCGCTCGAGCTTTCGACATCGCTCAAGGGCGTTTACGAATCGATAGACAGGCTTTCCATGATCGAACGTCCCGCGAAGGTCGTAACCCTCATCGGTGAGATGCCCGAGAACTTCAAGGGCGTTGACCGCAAGGCTCTCGCATCGGGCATTGAGGAGTCGCGCTATTTCTTTACGGAGTGCTCAAACCCTTCAGACGAGGAGATCAAGAGGATCAGGTCTGATGAATACGTCAGGCTCATCGATACTGTCTGCGGTGTTTTCGCTGAAGTCCTGGGCAAGGACAGGAGCGAGATCACGGAGACTTCCAATTTTGTTGCTTTAGGCGGCGACAGCATGCAGTATGTCGAGCTTTTGAGCAAAACGGGAGAGAAGACAGGCAAGCCCATCCAGATGTCCGAGACACCGCTCATCACTCCGATGGCCATCGCGGACTTCATCCTTGACAGTACGGCAAAGGCGGAAAAGGAAGATAACTGATGTTCCTGGTTAGATGGTTTTTGATCCTGACGAGCATCGTGCCCGCATATCTCTTTTTCGGCATCAAGAGATATTTTCTGCGCGCAAAGAAAAAGCTCGATTACAAGGGCCCGATCATTGCGGCGCTCAATCACACGTCATTTCTTGATTATGTATGCGCGCTCCTGGCTTTTCCGGGAAGGCGCTTCTATGTCCTGGTCTCAGCCAAGTTCTATGACTTTAACCCGTTCCTTACGTTCCTCGTAAAAGCGATGGGCGTCATCCGGGTAGATGCCGTAAGCGGCAATATGGACGCCGTAAACAAGGCGGTCAAGCTCTTAAAGGACGGCAAGAACATACTGATATTCCCTGAGGGACACATTGAGACTGAGGGCAAGCTCTTGGAGTTCGGCCAGGCTGCGGCTCTCATGAGCCTCGGTTCGGGCGCTCCGATAATCCCCGTATTCCACAACGGCAAGATCGGCCCGGGCAAGCGAGATAAGATGTTCATTGGCGAGCCCATTTTCCCTGACAGCTATCTTATCGATGAGGACAGTCTTCAGGACCAGTCAAAGGCCCTGACAAGAGACCTCAAGGATACGATCGAAAAGTACCGTCAGTTCTACCTCGACAACTTCTATGAGGCTGAAGGTAAGAAGAAACCCAAGTTCAAGCATTCGAACTTCCTTTATAATTTTGTTAAGATCACGGCATTCCCCGGTATCTGGGCATTCATGCACCCGAAGTTCGTTTACGAGAACGGAATGGCGAGGGGCACGAGATACAGACAGAAGGGGATGCTTCTGGTAAGCAACCACTCATGGTGGATCGACGCGCCGTTCATGTACTATGTGTTCTTCAAGCTTGCTCCGAGATGCATTGCAGCCCAGGATGTCGCAAACATCAACAAGCTCTGGCACTTTTTCGAAAAGACGATGGGCTGCATCCTCCTTAACCGTGAAGGCTTTGACTGGAACGCGATCAGGACATGCATGGATTGTCTTAAGGAAGATATCCCGCTCGTTGTTTTCCCTGAAGGACACATGAACTACGACGATAAGCTCCTGCCGTTCATGAACGGTGCGGTCATGATGGCGCTGATGACGGGAGTGCCCGTGGCGCCGGTCTACATGCATACGACATACAAGTCTTTTAAGAAGCAGGTCTTTGTAATAGGCGAACTTATTAAATTTGACACAAACAGCCAAATGCCCGATAATGATTCAGTTGTCCGCGCAAATGAGTTTTTATACGCCAAACTGACTGAATTAAGGCAGATCGCGATCCGCGAATCCTCACCGGAATTCAACAGGCTGGTCATAGATACGCGGAAACAGATGAAAGCCAACTTAGAGCGCGTCAATGAGCAGATCAAAGAGGCCTCTGAGAAGAAGGCACGCAAAGCGGATGGGGGAAAAGACAATGCTTGAAGAGCTTTATAACGTCATAAGCGACAGCTATAAGCAGATGAACCGCGAGTTTAATACGCCGCTTTCAGCGATCACCGAAGAAACAAAGCTTAAGGATCTGGACATGGATTCCGTTTCTTTCGTGGTCATCATGATGAATATCGAAGACAAGATGAAAGTACACCTCAATGTGGACAGCTCTTCGGCTTTCCAGACAGTAGGCGACGTTTTGAATGCCATCAAATCAGCAAAGAACTAATTAATACATACAAAGGAGATTGAATTATGGGTGATTTCGTAATTCTCACAGACAGTTCCACTGACCTTACCAAGGACCTCAGAGAGAGATTCGGCATAACCGATTATCTTCCGGGCATCGTTGTCCTTCCCGACGGAAAGAAGGAAGACTCAACACTTGACTGGGAACTCATGAGCCCTGATGAATATTATGGAAGCATGACAAAGGATGCCATCTACACGACAGGCATCAAGAACATCGAGATCCAGGAGCAGTTCTTTGAGAAGTATCTCCAGCAGGGATATGACATCCTCAACATCTCGCTTTCTTCAGCTCTTTCCGGCACATATGCACAGTGCAAGCAGGCTGCCGAGAAGATGATGGAAAAGTATCCCGACAGAAAGATCATCGTTGTTGACTCTGTCAGATATTCAGGCGGTCTGGGCCTTCTCGTTTCTTGCGCAGGCGAGATGAAGCAGCAGGGCAAGTCAATGGAAGAGATCGCTGAATGGCTTGAGATAAACAAGTACAGAGTTCACCAGATGGGTACTGTCGACGACCTCAATTTCCTTAAGAGATCCGGCCGTGTTTCCAACGTTGCCGCTTTCATGGGCGGCCTCATCAACATCAAGCCTATGGCTGAGTGCGACCGTAAGGGCATGAACACCGTTATGGGCAAGGTTACCGGTTACAAGAAGATGTTCGCAGCTTCAATGGAATACATGAAGAGAACTATCGAACCCAACCCGAAGAGGATCTTCGTTTCACACACATTCCGCAAGGCACAGTGGATCCAGATGCAGGATCTCATCAAGGAGAACTTCCATCCCGAAGAGATCATCGCTACACGCGTCAACATGGCTAACGGAACAGCTATCGGCCCCGGCATGATCGTTGCATTCTATTTCGGAAACGAGATCTCCGAAGGTCTTGTTGAAGAGACAAAGATCTTCAACGAAGTTAAAGCAGGATTATGACGCCCGTACAGGTAGTACTTCTTATCGCCGCGATCGTCGTATTCATTGCGCTCAGCGGCTTCATATTCATGTGGGTATACGTTTGGGGTATTGCTAAAAAGCAATACTCCGAAATGTTTATCCGCACTTCTCCGGACAAGTGGGCCAGAGGCAACAGCTGTCCCGAGAACGCGGAGCATTCAGTCATGTTCGATTACGGAATGGACTGGGGCAGGGCAAACGCTTCGTACAAGGAAGATATCGAGATAACAAGCAAAGACGGCCTTAAGCTCAAAGGCGAGTATTTCAACTTCGGTTATGACCGCGCTGTCCTCATTCTGGCAGGAAGAGCTGAAACCGTGCTCTACTGCTACTATTTCTCGGATCTTTTCCAGAAGGCCGGATGCAATGTGATCGTAGTCGATCCCAGGGCGTGCGGCCTGAGCGAAGGAACGTACACGACTGCAGGAGTCAGAGAGGGTGAGGATGCAAGTCTCTGGATCGATCATATCCACGAGAAGTACGGCATCGATAAGTTTTACATCCACGGCATCTGCGTAGGTTCTGCCGAAGCGATCTACGTTGCTGCGGAGAAGAAGCCTTACCTCAAGGGCATCATCCTCGAAGGACCTTACAGCGCTTTCTATAAAGTCCTTAAGATGAGGACTAAGAATCACGGAAAGCCCACGTTCCCGGTATGCCTTCAGATGGCCATGCTCTACAGAAAGCTCGCGGGAGTCAATGTTTTCGAGCATAATCCCATCGATGAGATCAGAACCTGCGATGTTCCTGCGCTCTTCCTCTGCGGAAAAGAGGACAAGAGCAACAGTCCCGCGGATTTCACTAAGATCTACGATGCGTGCGGCAGCAGCAAAAAGAAGATCGTATGGTTTGAGCACGGTGCTCATTCCCACTTGAGGATAGTAAATCCCGAGAAGTACGACTCTGAAGTAATTGACTTTATCAACAGTTGAGAAAAGGAGGCATCACGGGTATGTTCAGCATCATTACGGATTCGACCAGCGACCTTTCCCTTGAACTCAGGGATAAGTACGGAATCGACTACTGCAAGATGGAGTTTTCCGAAGGTGACACGAACTACCATGCTTCTCTTGACTGGGATGAGATCTCCTTCAAAGAGTTCTACGGCTCGATGAGACAGGGAAAGAGATTTAAGACAGTTCAGGTTCCCGTTAAGACTTTCGATGAGAAGTTCAGGGAGCACCTCGAAAAGGGCAATGACATCCTTTATATCGCATGTTCTTCAGGCCTTTCGGGCTCGATCAACACCGCAAAAGTCATAAGCGAAGAGTTAAGATCCGCTTATCCCGGCAGGAAGATCGTCTGCATCGATTCGCTCATAAGCGGCATGGGCCAGGGTTCCATGGCCATAAAGGCTGCCGAGATGCAGCAGGAGGGCAAGACACTTGAAGAGACTGCGGAATGGATAGAAGCGAACAAGTTTTTCTTCAACCAGTACGGTACAGTTGAAAACCTCGACTATCTCAAGGCTGCAGGCAGAGTAACCGCTTCTTCGGCGTTTTTCGGCAATCTCTTTGCCGTTAAGCCGATCCTTATCTCCGACCTCGAAGGCCACAATCTTGCTGTTAAGAAGGTCAAGGGCAGAAAGAGCTCTCTTGAAGAACTCGCCGTTATGACGGCAAAATATATCGAGAATCCGCTCGGTCAGACGGTCTATATCGGCCATTCCGATGATGAAGCCGCTGCAAATACAGCTGCAGACAAGATAAGAGAGCTCATTCCCGGTGTTAAGACAAGTTTGTATGAGATCGGTCCCATCGTCGGTGCGTCAGTCGGCCCTGGAACCGTTATCGTTTTTTATTTCGGAAAGAACAAAAAGGAACAGATAGATGGAAATTAACATTATCAAGAAGATGCTTCTTGCAGGCAGCAAGAACATTCTTGAAAACAAGCAGACACTCAATGACATGAACGTTTTCCCGATCCCTGACGGCGATACGGGAACGAATATGGACAAGACGATGTCAGGAATCGTCAAGGTCTTGATGGAGATCGGTGACAGGTCACTCACACCCGCTGATTTCGACGAGCTCTACAAGAGCGCCCTGATGAATTCGCAGGGCAATTCCGGCGTTATCCTTTCACAATGGCTCAAGGGCTTCCTCAAGGCATTGAGGGACGAGACCGAACTCGATCCCGGCAACCTCGATGCGGCTTTCATTTCGGGCACTCAGTCGGCTTATTCCGCCGTCGCTGAACCTGTAGAAGGCACGTTCCTCACGGTCTGCCGTGAGGCTCAGGAAGAGGCTGAAGACCTTTTCGATGAAGACACCACCGTAAAGGACTTTATGAAGAATGTCGTTGAAGGCGCATCGATGTCTCTCAAGAATACGCCTGAAAAGCTCGCCATCCTCAAGGAATATGACGTCCTCGACAGCGGCGGAATGGGATTCCTCTGCCTCGTAACAGGAATGCTCTCGGCTCTTGAAGAGGATTACGTTTACGATTTCTCCGAGTTTGAGTCTCTGAAGCCGTCATTCGCAAACGGCACCGCAGCAGGCGCTGACAGCGGTGAATTCGGTTACTGCACCGAGCTCATCGTCAAGATCGATGAAGACAAGCTTGCAAGCTTCAATGCCGATACCGTAAGACTCGACATGAGCAGTTTCGGCAATTCGCTCGTGCTTGTCCAGGACGGGGCTGACCTCAAGATCCACATCCATACGCTCAAGCCTGAGGATGTCCTCGCTTATTACCACAGGTTCGGTGAGTTCCAGAAGCTCAAGATCGAGAACATGACGCTGCAGCACCATGAGAATTTCCTGACAGCCATGCAGGACTGCGCTATCATTGCGGTCGCAGACGGCGACGGCATCGAAAAGCTCTACAAGTCTCTGGGCGTAAAGGGCATAGTCAGGGGAGGCCAGTCTGACAATGTTTCCGTACAGAGCCTTCTTAACGCATGCAAAGCAGCTTCCGCGAAGCACATAATCCTGCTTCCCAACAACAAGAACATAATCATGACGGCCGAAAAGGTGAGAGAACTCTGCACAGAGTCAGTCATACATATAGTTCCTACAAAGTCAATGGCAGAGGGCTATTGCGCGCTTTCGCTCATCGACAGCACCGCCAACTGCGACGTTATCGAAAAGACAATGCTCGAATCGCTCAATGGCGTTCACACGGGCCTTGTTTCCGTAGCCGACAAGACAGGCACATATAACGGTGTCGAAGTAAAAGCCGGTGATCACATCGGTATCATCGATGATGACATCATAGTCTGCAGCGCAGATGACCCGGTCACGGCACTCGTTGAGCTTACGAAGCACATTCCGGGTATCAGCAATGTTGAATCCGTAACGGTCTTTGCTTCGACGGACGTTCTCGTGACCCATGTTCAGGGTAACATAACCGCAATTAAGAAGTCCTGCCCGGATGCTGAGATCTCTGCAGCATACGGCGGCCAGGGCATATACGATCTGGTGGTGCTCTATCAGTAATATGAAGAAACTGTTCCTCGATCTTTCAGGCGGCGATAATCCCGCATCGGTCATCTGCGAAGGCGCTTTCAGCGCTCTTTCAAAGACGCCCGGACTTTTCATTTCTTTCGTAGGCCCGGCCTCGGACTATGAAGGAGTTGCCGAAAAGCATTCGAATCTGAAGGACAGGTTTGATTTCATTTATTCTGAGTCAGCGCTCACAAATAAAGACAACCCGATGCTCGCAGCTAAGCCCGGCGCTTCTTTTTCGATGTCGGTCGCACTTGAGTCGCTCTCGAAATGCGAAGACCCTGCAGCTGTTGTCAGCGTAGGCAACACCGGTGCGCTCGTCATTACATCGGTCATCAAGATCGGACTTGAGACAGGCAATAAGAGGCC
>JAIKZM010000168.1 GCA_024682215.1 Saccharofermentans sp.
CGGCGGTGTTGCTACATCCGGTCTTGAAATGTGCCAGAACAGCGCTCGTCTTTCCTGGACATTCGAGGAAGTTGACGCTAAGCTCAAGGGCATCATGGAGAACATCTTCCACACAGTTGATAAGACTGCTGCAGAAGTTGGATGCGAGAACAACTACGTTGTCGGCGCTAACATCGCAGGTCTCCTTAAGGTTTCTGACGCTATGATCGCTCAGGGCTGCATCTGATCACTTAATAAGTAATCAAATCTTAAGTGCCTGTTCCCGAATGGGGACAGGCACTTTTTTATGCTTTTTTCTGACCGTGACATAGCTCAAAAAATTACGGTTACGTTACTCAAATTAGGCAATTTGCCCATTTCTGCACAAAAAAATAGTAAAAACGCGAAGAGGTGATATAATACTACCGTTTTTAATAAAGAAAATGAGAAGTGCTGTCTAAAGGCGCTTGCAATATATCGGGAGCAGATTTATGAGCAAAACAGTAGCAACCTGTATAGCTGAGACTAATCAGGAACAGAATAAGCCGCAGGAAAACGTGTTTTTTCTGACTTTATCACGCAAGATAGAAGACTTTCCCAACGAATTCCTAAGAACGGCACGTTCAACATCTCCGGTCCAGATCTGTGCGATCTTTTCGACTATCGGACCCGACAACCTTTCCGCAGAACTCAATCTCGAGCTCAATGCGGAACTTGAGAAGATCGTTGCGTCCACGGCCAATCAGCCTGTTCTTGATTTCGAGTCGTTTTCAAACCTCGTAGTCAATACGCTTAATGTAAAAGTATTAAACTTCGGTATCAACAAGGGCAAGCAGTTCAAGACCTCCATGACCATGCTCGTCATCGAGGGAGACATCCTGCGCGTTATCCATCTCGGAATTACCAAGGCTGTCCTTTTCCGCGACAACAAGATCATGGTTCTTACGGAAGAACAGACGGTCGCACACCGTTTCGCCCAGATGGGTTCCATTACACCCGCTGAGGAGAAGAACAATCCGGAGAACATGAATCTTACCCAGTATCTCGGAAAGATGCCCCAGGAAGGTGAGCTCAAGCCCGAGAAGAAGGTTCATCTCAAACTCAAGGACAACGATGAGATCATTCTCATGGGCCTCGGAATCTCCAGGGGAATGCCTGCACAGATGCGCAATTCCATCATTGTCAGACCGGAATCTACAGAGAACAAGGCAAAAGAGATCATTAATGCCGCTGTTAATTACGGCGTCAAATCCGGCCTTACGATAATCGATCTTAAAGTCGAATCAACATTCCTGCTTCCCGGTGATGCGGTGATCAGGACCAATCTTCAGAGCGATGTCTCCATTGCACCTGCAGCAGCTGCTGATGACACGATCGCTGCAGAGAAGAGTGATTTCACGCCTTTCGAGATCGCAAACGCTGATGATAATGCGGACGATACAATAAACTTCGTTCCAGGAAAGACCCCCGTACATGTTGACGAGGAAGCGGAAGATGATCAGGAAGAAGAGGAAGGCGAGCCCGAGAAGGCAAGCACCGGCAGAAAGATCGCTACGATCGCAATGCCCATCATCGTATTCATCCTCTGTCTTATTCTCGGTTTCGGCGTTATGTTCCTTGTTCTGAACATCAGGGATTTCATGGAAGCAAACGCTCCCGAGACTATGCCCAGCGCTGCTGTCGGAACCGCTTATTATGCGCTTGAAGACAATACGCCGGTCTATTCCATGCCTTCACAGAGTTCAACTGTCATCGCAAGCCTTAAGCGCGGTGATGTAGTTACGCTTCAGCAGTCCGTTGACGGCAATTTCTCAAAGGTAGTTACTTCAAACAGCATGACGGGTTACTGCCTTACATCACAGCTTACGACTGAAGATCCCGGCACATCCGCAGCTGTTCCGAGCGACAGTGCATCCCAGACCAATCAGGATGCGGCTGAGACAGAAGAAGGCGGTGAAGCTAAACCCAATCCCGATGCCACAACGACACCTGAGGAGACAGAGGAAGAAGCTGATCCGACACCTACTCCCACACCCAAGCCCAAGAAGGCAACGGCTACTCCCACACCCAAGCCGACTGAGACTGAACCTGTAGCACCTGTAGAACCTACAGCTGCACCTACGGAGAAACCCACCGAAAAGCCGACTGAGAAACCGACTGAGGCACCTACGGAGAAGCCTACCGAGAAACCTACGGAAAAGCCCACCGAGAAGCCGACTGAAAAGCCTGCCGAAACAAATACCGCAGAGTAAAAAAAGTAATTATTTATGAAGACTAAAAACGGCGCCGCTATGAAACGGCGCCGTTCTTTGTTTTTCGGTATTTCAGAGTATCAGTATCTGAAGAGTTCCTTGTAGAGGACCCTGACTGCATAAGAACAGTAGGATTCGGATACGCCGAACATCATGGAGATCTCGGATGCGCCCTGGTTTACGATCCTGAGGTTGATGCCTGCGTTGGAAAGGGCAGAAGCGGCTCTTGCCATGATACCGACTGAATTTGCCATGGCCTCACCTACGATCATGACGATCGCGAGATCGTGATCCACGCTGACGTTTGCGCCGAGTTCGTTCTGGATGCGGTTAACGACGATCTCTTCCTTTTCGGGTGTGAAATACTTCTTACGGATTACGATCGTAACAGTGTCGATTCCGGAAGGAATGTGGTCGATCGAGATCGCTTCGTCGGCGAAGATGCCGAGGAGCTGTGCGAGGAAGCCGACCTGACGGTTCATCATGTACTTGCTGACTGTTACGGTGCAGAAGCCCTTGTCACCTGCGATACCGGTGACGAGTGAATCGTAGTGTGTTCTCTTTGAAACGATCCAAGTGCCCTTTGCGGAAGGATTGTTGGTGTTCCTGATGTTGAGCGGGATACCGTTCTTGAAGACGGGGAAGATGGCTTCCTCGTGAAGAACGCTGAATCCTGCGTAAGAGAGCTCGCGCATTTCGTCATAGGTGATCTCTGTGATCGGGAACGGATTCTTTACGAGGTTGGGGTTTACCGCAAATACGTTATCTACGTCTGTCCAGTTCTCGTAAACTTCAGCCTTGAGGGCTGCCGCGAGGATGGAACCAGTGATATCAGATCCGCCTCTTGAGAAAGTGATGATCTCGTTCTCTTTGGAAACTCCGTAGAAACCGGGGAATACGAGAAGGACGTCAGTCTCATCCTTGAGCTTGGCAAGATTGTCGTATGTCTCATCAAGGATAACGGCCTTTCCTGCTTCGTCGTGCTTGAGATAAAGACCGCACTCTGAAGGGTTGCAGTACTTTGCCTTGTGGCCTTCTTTTGTGAGGTAGAAAGCTACGAGTCTTGCGCAGCAGTCTTCGCCCATTGCCTTGACGGAATCAAGGTACTTAACGTCGTCCGTATAATCAGCTGCAGCGATAGTGTTGAGCCTTTCAACAATGTCGGGCATGACCTGCTTTATGTCGAGTTCTTCCGCGATCTCCTCATAACGTGCGATTACCTTGTCCAGCTCGGCGGTGTATGAGTTGCCTTCAAGACGTGCCTTGGCAGTGGCGATGAGAAGGTCGGTGACCTTGATGTCGTCCTTGGTGCGCTTTCCGGGTGCGGAAACTACCATTACTCTGCGTTCTTCATCTGAAAGGACGATGTTGCAGACTTTCTGTATCTGAAAAGCATTGGCAAGCGATGAGCCGCCGAATTTAGTGATCTTCATAACGGGTATTGCTCCTTAATCTTTTTAAACAATACAATATAATATCATAAAAGGAAGAAAGCGGATTATTTACTTTTAAACTGTTTGACGATAGAATTTTTCACGGTCGCAAACTACTTATGGGACGGTCCTGATGAATATATTCAAAGCAATGAGACCCGAAAGGGTATATACAAACGTTAAGTCGATCCCGTGGGTCAGCCTCAAGAGTGAAGGGATAAATGTTGCTCTTCTGGATTTTGACAATACTCTGGGGCCTGATCATGCAACGGCTCCGACGGAGTTTTCATTTGAATGCGTCAGGGAGATACAGGAAGCCGGCATAAGATGTTGCCTGGTATCGAATGCCAAGTCGGGGAGATCCGCAGGTATTGCCAAAGAACTTGATATCCCTTGTGTCACATATGCCAGAAAACCTGAGCCTGTAGGCGTGATCCGCGCGCTTGACCTTATGAAGGCACAGCCTTCCGAGGCTCTGATGGTAGGCGATCAGATCTTTACTGACGTCATAGCGGGCAACCTCGCCGGAGTAAGGACTTTCATGGTCGAGAAACTCTTCAGGAAAGAAATGTGGTACATCGTTTTGAAGCGTATCCCCGAAAAGCTCGTCAGGCTTATCGGACGCTTCTGATAAAATGCTTGCAAGATACAGGGCTTTCAAGTAAAATTACTTAGTTTAGCATTAATATATTTTATTAAAGGAGTAAATTTATGATCAGCGCAGGAGATTTCAGAAACGGTTTATGCTTCGAGATGGACGGCCAGGTTTACCAGGTTGTCGAGTTCCAGCACGTTAAGCCGGGTAAGGGTGCAGCTTTCGTAAGAACAAAATACAAGAACGTTAAGACAGGTTCTGTCGTTGAAAGATCTTTCAACCCTAACGAGAAGTTTGAGCAGGCTCAGCTTGAGAGACGCGACATGCAGTACATCTATGCTGACGGCGATCTCTACTACTTCATGGATACAGATACTTATGAGCAGACACCTATCCACTCCGACAAGATCGGTGATGGTACTAAGTTCCTTAAGGAAGAGATGATCTGCAAGGTCGTTTCATACAAGGGCGACATCTTCCAGGTTGAGCTTCCTATCACAGTTGAGCTCGAGATCACAGAGTGCGAGCCCGGCGTAAGAGGCGATACGACCAACAACGCCAACAAGTATGCTACACTTGAGACAGGTGCCGTAGTAAAGGTTCCTCTCTTCGTTAACCAGGGAGAGAAGATCCGTGTTGACACCAGAACGGGCGAGTACTTAGAGCGCGCATAAATGCCAGATAATCTAAGCCCGGAATCGATCAAGGGCGACCGCTCCATGACACAGGGGTTCGTCGCACAGTACGCCTCGGAAGCTGCGCTTCAGATAGACGGCGTACTGTCACTTGTTCCTTCGTTTGCCGTAGCACTCAAAGAGAAAGCAGGCGTTGTACACGAAGGAAAGGGAGTCCGGGTTGTGTTCCATGATACCGACGACAGTGCGGTATCGATAACCGTTTATCCGGTGATCAGTTACGGGAAGATAATCCCAGAGGTCGCCTGGATGATACAGGAGAAGGTGAAGCACGATGTTGAACGCTTCACCGGTCTCGCGGTTGAGAGTGTGGACGTCTATGTATGCGGTGTAAAGGAGAAATAGTGATATGAATGGCTTTTTAAGAGTCCTGATGTTTATCTATTCGGTCATTATCGGTATTTTCTCTGTTGTGCTGCTCTACGGACTTTTCGACGAGTACATTTTCTCGAGGATCATTTCACCGCTTCCTGCAGTCGTTTCGGGCCCGGTCAGCAAATATGTCTATTTTGCTGTACTGATGCTCCTGTTTATTTCCGCGATCATTTCCATTTCGAATTCGATCACTTACGGCAGCATCAACAGGACAAGGCTCAGAAAGACTGATATCGGTATCGTTGACATCGGCGCCGGCGCAATCGAGAGCATTGCTCTTAATGCCGCCAAATCCGCACAGGTCGGAATCAAGAGCGCAAGATGTCACGTAGCACCTGCGAAGAACGGTGCCATAAAGATCAATCTTTCATGCGAGCTTTACTCTAACGTAGAGATCCCGGCTTCAATGGCTAAGGTTCAGGAAAAAGTCAAAAAGGATATCGAGAGATATACCGGAATCGTAGTTGATGCCGTTTCAGTTAAGGTCGCAAAGGTAGAGGCTACCACAGCTAAGGTTGAGAGCAGGTAACACATGGAACGGTTCCTCTCCAGGCTTTTCGAAAAGATGCGCAATTCGAAGGCGGGAACGATATTCGCCTTCTTTTTCTTCGTTACCGGATTGCTTCTTTGTATTTTCGGTATCTTTAAAACGCTTTTTATTATTCTATTTACCGCGGTAGGATTCTTTGTGGGATCATTCCTGTTCAGCGATACGAGCAAATTTAAGAAATTCCTCGATCGTATCCTGCCGCCCGGGAGGGTCAGATGAGCAGAATTGAGACACGCGAGCACGCTTTGGAGCTTCTTTTCCAGTGCTTTTTCAGAAATGATCCGGTTGCGGGTCAGATCGATCTGTTCAAGGAGAATAATCCTGATCTTGCCGGTGACGAGACATATTTCATCGAGATCGTATACGGCGTTATCAACAAGCGCGAAGAGATCGATGCTCTTTTTGAACCATTCCTTAAGAAATGGAAGCTCGACAGGCTTCCTCTGACAGACAGGATCATTCTTGAGATCGCTGTCTATGAGATCGTTAACCTTGAAGACATTCCCACCTCGGTTTCCATCAACGAGGCTGTTAAACTTGCCAAGAAATTTGGCGCTGACAATTCCGCATCATATATTAACGGCGTTTTAAGCTCTTTCGAAAAGAGCCTTTGATATATGGTTGAATTCAAGTCTGTCAGCCAGCTTGACAACTATATCAAGAGCTACCTTACAGGCAGCGAATATCTTTCTGATTTCAGTGTAACGGGTGAGATATCACAGTATACGGTATCATCCAGGGGACATGCGTATTTCACGATCAAGGACCCTGATTCCGTCATGCCGTGCGTAATGTTCTCCAGATACCTGGCTTATACTTCTTTTACTCCGACCATAGGAATGAAGATCACCGTTACCGGATGCATGGATTTCTATGCTCCCGGCGGCAAGCTCCAGATGCAGGTCCTGACCATGAAGGAAGCAGGCAAAGGAGACCTTCATGAGCAGTATAAACAGCTTTTCGAGAGGCTTTCAAAAGAAGGCCTTTTTGCGCCCGAGCATAAGAAGCCTCTGCCCGTGCTCCCGAGAAGGATAGGCGTAGTTACTTCAGCATCGGGAAGAGTCATTTCAGACATCGTAAATACATTAAGGAAGAGAAATCCTTATTTTGACCTGCTCTTGTATCCCGCAAGCGTTCAGGGCGAGAACTGTCCGCCGGAGATAACGGCAGGCGTCAGGTATTTCAACGAAAAGAAGAACGTCGACGTCATAATCGTTGCCAGAGGCGGCGGATCTTATGAGGATCTGTTCGGATTCAATGACGAGAGCATTGCAAGGGCTGTATACGAGTGCGGGATCCCGGTCATTTCGGCCATAGGTCACGAGCCTGATTACACGATAATCGATTATGTGGCAGACCTCAGGGCGGCAACGCCGACTGCAGCAGCAGAACAGGTAATGGCATCCTACGATGACCAGAAGAACATGGTCGACAATCTCGCTCTCAGTCTCGACATAGCGGTCAATCAGTATCTCACTGCGAAAAGAAATGTCCTGGACATGTTCGCAAATCACAAAGCTCTTCATACGCCGGCGTTCTATGCCCAGCAGCAGCTCCTTGTGGTAGATAAACTGAAAACTGCCATGAATACCGCGATGGAGGCAAAGGTGACCAGGCTGAAGTCGGAGCAGGAAACGGTCATGGGAAGGCTCGAGTCGCTTAATCCGACTAACGTCCTCAAGAGAGGATATTCATATGTCAGCGGAGCTGACGGAAAAGCCGTTGAATCGGCAGCGTCACTTAAGAAGGGTGACGTGATAGGAATTGTCTTCGCCGACGGCGCGGCAACAGGAACTATAACAGATACTTCATTTGATGACAGGAGGTCTTCATAATATGGCCGGTAAGATCGATAAACTCAGCTATGAGGAAGCTCTGGAAGAACTCAAACAGATCGTTGCCCGTCTCAATGAGGGCAAAGTGACTCTGGACGAGTCGCTCCAGCTCTATAAAAGAGGCAATGAACTTGCCGCATACTGCGACAAGAAGCTTCGCGAAGTCACACAGAAGATCTCTCAGGTCAATAAGGCGACTGGCGGGGAAGATCCTCTGAACATTGAAGACAGCGACGTCTGAGCTGAGGTTAAGGAAATGACTATCGGAGATCTTGCAAAAGATACCGCATTATGGCTCGAGCCTGAGCTCGGGTCAGCGTTTACGAAAGAGCAGAAAGAGGACATTACGGTCAAAGCTGCTCTTTACAGTCTCAACGCGGGCGGAAAGAGGATCCGCCCCCTCATGATGAGACTGACTGCGCTCATGACAGGCTGTTCCGGATCAAAGATGGCGGATGTGCTCTACTATGCTGCAACGCTTGAGATGATCCACACATATTCGCTTATCCATGATGACCTTCCCGGTATGGACAACGATGACCTCAGAAGGGGTAAGCCCACATGTCACAAGGTTTACGGTGAGGGCATTGCCACACTTGCGGGAGACCTTCTGCTCAACAGCGCATGTGAAAGGCTTTTCAAAGCTGCATTATCCAATCCCGGATATCTGTACGCGTCTTATTTCATGTGCAAAAACGCAGGGCTTGAAGGTATGGTCGGAGGCCAGAGCATTGACCTTGATTCTGAAGGAAAGACCATAGACCTTGATCTGTTGTATGAACTTCAGAGAAAGAAGACCGGTGCGCTGATAGAGTCTGCAGTCGTGATACCTTACTATCTGATAAAGGAATTGAACGAAGAGCAGGCAAAAGAGGACAGGACCGCCTGTCTTTTGAGAAAGCTTGCCGAGCATATAGGACTTTCGTTCCAGATCAGGGATGATATTCTGGACGTCGAGTCTGATCCTTCGGTATTGGGAAAGAATACCGGCAAGGACCAGCGCGATGCTAAAGCAACTTTTGTGACGCTTTTGGGAGAGCAAGGCGCAAAGGACCGTCTTTCACAGGAGATCGTTTCCGCCAAGAACGTTCTGGATGAACTCTCAAAGTCGGGTTTTGATACTGAGGGGTATAATGTCCTGATCGATTATCTTGAGAAAAGGGACAGCTGATACAAGTGGACTATAAGATACTAGGAAAAAAAGATCTTACGCCTGTAACCCTCAAGACCATGAGTAATGAGGAGCGTATTCAGTTGTGCGCGGAATTAAGGGACAAGATCCTTACGACGGTATCTACAAACGGCGGACATCTGGCAAGTAACCTCGGCGTTGTCGAGCTTACCGTATCGCTTCTTTCAGTTTTCGATTACACGAGGGACAAGATCGTTTTCGATGTCGGTCACCAGTCTTACGCATATAAGCTCCTGACAGGAAGATTCGAAGAGTTTGATACATTGAGACAGAAGGACGGCATTTCAGGGTTCCCGAGGATCAGCGAATCACCGTATGACCGTTTTGACACAGGCCACAGCTCGACTTCCATATCCGCTGCGCTCGGAATGGCCCGCGCAAGGGATCTTAAGAAAGAAGACAATTACATCGTATCCGTAGTCGGAGACGGCGCGCTGACGGGCGGACTCGCTTATGAGGCGATCAATGACGCAGGACACTCTAAGACACGCATGCTGATAATACTGAACGATAATGAGATGAGCATCGACAGGAATGTCGGAGGCCTTTCCATGTATCTTTCAAAGCTGCGTTATTCGAGCGGATACATCTCGGCAAAAGCCACGACCGAATCTTTCCTTCGAAAGCTCGGATTCTTCGGCAGGGGCTTGATACGCATCATAATCGCCATCAAGGATTTCTTCAGGTTTTTGATCTACCGTAAGAAACCATCTATCTTTGAGGACCTTGGGCTTGTTTATTACGGTCCCGTTGACGGCCACGACGTTAAGAGCATGATCAAAGCCATGGACGCGGTAAAAGACGTCAAGGCACCCGTACTTCTCCATGTCGTAACCAAGAAGGGAAAAGGATACGGTTTTGCAGAGCGTAATCCCTCTGACTATCACGGTGTCGGACCTTTCGATCTCGTGACCGGGGTTACCGGAGGCTCAAAGCCCAGTTATACGACCGCGTTCGGAGGAGCTGTTTGCGAGATCGCTTCCCAGAACCGCAATGTCATTGCGATAAGCGCCGCCATGACTCAGGGAACCGGACTTGAGAATTTTTCGCTCAAGTTTCCTACGAGATTCTTTGACTGCGGCATTGCAGAAGAACACTGCGTGACCATGGCAGGCGGACTTGCGGTTTCGGGTTTTGTACCTGTTGTCGCCGTGTATTCCTCATTCCTGCAGAGAGCATATGACGAGATGATCTCCGATGTATGCTTCATGAACAGCCATGTGGTCTTCGCCATAGACCGCGCAGGTTTTGTCGGTAACGACGGCCATACCCATCACGGCCTTCTGGATATCTCTTATCTGAATACGATGGTCAACATGACCGTTCTTTCGCCGCGCGATTACAAGGATCTCAGATACTGTCTGGATCATGCGGTCAATAAATGTACAGGTCCTGTTGCGGTAAGATATCCCAGGGGCAGTTCTCCTTTTGAACTGACAGGACCGCTCTATAACGATCCCGGCGAATGCGTGCTGCCTCATCTGTCTTGCGGCGAAGGAACTGATTTTGCGATCATATCAACGGGAAGGATAGCATCGGAGGCTGACAAGGCCGTTGAAATGCTCAAGGAAAAGGGTATCAGCGGCATCCATATCAATCTTGCGCTCATCAAGCCCATACCTTTTAAGGAACTCATCGGCATGACCAACGGAATAAGTTCTGTCTTTACTCTTGAAGAGGGGATCCTGAGCGGCGGCTTCGGAGAGGCATGCGCAAGGGGATTCTGTGAGAATAAGTGTTCCTGCCATGTCTACAATATTGCAGTCGCAGATCCAATGATCCGTGCCGCTTCCCCCGCACAGCAGCTTAAAGAAGCCGGCATTGATGCAGGCTCCATAGCTTCAAGGATCGAAGACGTTCTGGGCGGCGTGTAATTTTATTCAAATTAGTGATTAAATATCAGAATATGTTAGTATAATTAGATACTGACAATCTGTATTTAGAGGATCCTTATAAGGCAATGTATTACGGAATACACTCAAACGATAACAGGGACAGCGGATATGAAGTTGCCCGTAAGTCCGCGGAGATAATCCTCTCCTGCGGCGGTACTCCTGTCTTCGCGAAAGAGTTTGAAGGCGAATTTGAAGCTCCGGAAGGAACTGTTTTCGAGAATTTCGGAAAACTTCCTCTAAAGACGATCATATCGATCGGCGGCGACGGAACATTCCTTTCTGTCGTTGAGAAATACAGAGAACTCGATACCGAATTCATCGGCGTCAACAAGGGCTCGATCGGATTCCTCACCGAGATAAACGTTGATGATCTCGAAAAGGACATAACTGCGCTGGTCCGCGGTGAATACAAGATCCTCGAAAGAACGCAGCTTGAGGTTTCTGTATTTTCAAAAGACGGAACGCTCAAGGGATGCGAAGAGTGCCTTAACGACATCATGATCGTCAGAGGGGCAAAACCCCACGTTACAAGGCTTACATTAACGATAGACGGGCAGAAGATAGAGAAGTTCTATGGCGACGGCCTGATCATCGCGACGGCTACCGGTTCATCCGCTTATTCGCTTGCTGCGGGCGGTCCGCTCCTCATGCCTGAGATGAAAGACATCATCGTTACTCCGATATGCTCTCATACTTTTAACGGGCTCACTTATGTGACAGGCCCTGACAGTGTCGTGCGCGTTGACCTCGACGATTTCGAGTCCGCTCCCATGATCTGTCCGGACGGCAGGAACTTTGTAATGCTCGAGCCGTTCGATTACATCATCATAAAACGCTATTCAAAGGTGCTGAAGACGGCAACTCTCAAGAGTGACAATTTCTTCAGCGACGTCAGAAAGAAGATAGTTCAGAGGGGTTCCTTCTATGAAAACAGGTAAGAACGCAAGACAGGAGCTGATCCTCAAGCTCATCCGCGAGAGGGATATCTCCACGCAGGACGATCTTACAAAGCTCGTCCGTGAAGCGGGATTTGAAGCCACACAGGCAACTTGCTCCAGAGACATCAAGGAACTGGGTATCATCAAGATAACCCTTCCGAATAAATCGACCAAATATGCAGTCCTCGACAGAACGGGTGACGTGGCTCCGGGAAGGCTTCTTGCGGTCTTTTCCAACTGCCTTGTATCCGTACAGGCTGCAATGAACATTCTTGTAATAAAGACACTTCCGGGTATGGCTCAGGCAGCGGCTTCCGCGCTTGATTCCATGCACCTCCAGGATGTAGTCGGAACGATAGCGGGTGACGATACGGTCTTTTGCGCCGCGAGCGGAATAGATGAAGCAAAGGCTCTCGTAATGACGATCTCCGACATGATGGATCGCGGAGCATCATCGGACGGGACGGTGTGAGTAAATGCTGCTGCGCCTTGAAATAAGGGATTTCGCCGTAATTTCAAATATCGTGTTCGAACCTTCCTACGGACTTAACTGCATCAGTGGTGAGACCGGAGCAGGTAAGAGCCTTATTGTCGATGCTATAAGCCTTATCCTTGGAGCTAAGGCATCGAAGACACTCGTCAGGTCAAATTCGCCGTCTTGCTACGTCGAAGCATGCTTTGACATGAACGATCTCAAGAACCGTGATGAGCTCAATGCCATGCTCGAGATTCAGGGCGTGACTGTTGAGGAAGACATGCTCATGATCTCCCGCCAGATCTACGTAAACGGAAAGAGCATCGCAAGGATCAACGGGATCAGCGTAACGCTCCAGCTGTTAAAGGACGTGGCTTCGTTCCTTGTAGACATACACGGACAGCATGACACGCAGAGGATCTTCGATGAGAAGAGCCACTGCAGTTATCTGGACAGTTACGGCGGTGAAAAGATCGCAAAGCTCCATAAGAAATATACGGAGCTTCTCGAAGAATACAAGCAGCTAGTCCTTCGCATAAAGGGAATATCTTCTTCGCCTGATTTCCTTGACAGAAGAAGGGAATATCTGGAGTTTGTCGTAAAAGAGATCGGCGATGCCGCTTTCAAAGAGGGTGAGGAAGAAGAACTAATCGAAACAAGAAAGAAGCTCCAGCAGAACGAATCCACGGCTTCGGCGCTTTCGGAAGTGCTGTCTGTGCTTGAAGGCGGCGACGGGTCCGAAGGAAATACGTCCCAAGGCGCCGCGTCCGATACCGCATTCGCCGCAAGGGAGCTTGCAAGAGTGGCTTCTTCGGATGCGTCCTATACGAGCCTTTCGGCCAGGGCAAATGCGATAGCGCTCGATCTTGAGGCTTTAGCATCAGATCTCGCCGGCCTTCTGGATGAGATGAACTACGATCCGGAACTTCGCGCAAGGACAGAGGAGAGGATCGGCCTTCTGTATGACCTTAAGGGCAAATACGGCAAGGACATTACCGAGATCAATGAGTTCCTGGCAAGATCTGCCAAGGAGCTTTCTGAAATAGATGCCAACAAGGATCTTTTGTCAGACCTTAAGAGCAAGCGTTCGGAGGTCGAGAAGAAACTGCTTTCATGCGCGGAGGAACTGTCTTCGTCAAGAAAGGCTGCGGGAAAGAAGCTTTCAGCATCCATCGTTAAGGAACTTGCGGATCTTGAGATGCCGAACGCCGTATTTGAAGTTGAATTCGTCAGACGTGAGAAGACGAGGTTCTTTTCGTCATACGGAATTGATGACATTGCATTCAAGTTCAGCGCGAATCCCGGACAGGAGGCAAGGCCTTTGTCTGCCATTATCTCAGGCGGTGAAGCGTCCAGGATAATGCTCGCGATAAAGAACGTTCTGAGCAGGAGCGACAATACGCCTACGCTTATCTTCGATGAGATCGATACAGGCGTATCCGGAAAAGCGTCTTCTGCCATCGCCAAGAAACTGAAATCCATTGCAGAGGGACATCAGGTCCTCTGCGTAACCCATACTGCCCAGATAGCCGCTGCGGCAGACTGCAACTTCATGCTCTCAAAGCACGTGGTATCAGGAAATACGGTTACGGAATGCAGCTTGCTTGATACGGATGCCCGTGTAAATGAGGTCTCAAGGCTTCTCTCGGGCGGAAGCGGTGAATCCTCGGTCAAACTTGCAAAGGAACTTATTCAGTCGTTCCTGTGACCGACGTGATATCCGGCGGAAGCGGGCTTTCGAATTCTCTCATTTCGTTATCGAACGGATCCGTGAACTTCAGGCTGTATGCATGAAGCGCCACGCGTCCGACTTCTTTGTCCATGGCCTGTGACTGCGGGAACCTGCCGGAGGGGTTGTCTATGGAGTTAGGACCGTAAAGTCCGTCTCCTACGAGGGGATGGCCCATATAGAGCGAATGTACGCGTATCTGGTGGCATCTGCCTGTTTCCAGCCTGTATTCGACAAGTGAAACGTCTTTATCGGGAAAATACTTAAGGACTTTATAGTGAGTCACCGAATCGCGTCCCGTACCGTCGGTGATGCAGTCCCTGATCATGACAGAGCCGGGACGCCTGGCTATGGGCATGTCTATGGTGCCTCTTTCCTGATCCCACTTTCCGTAAGTCAGGGCTTTATATCTCTTTATGATGTCCCCGTGAGCTGCCAGCGTGTTATGCGCATACCCGTCCTTGGCGATTATTATCAGTCCCGAAGTCTCACGGTCAAGGCGCATGACGGGGTGGAGAGGCTTATCAGAAAGGTGGGTGAGAAGGGAATCATCCCGATGGCCGTGCCCGGGGTGGGTGACCATGTTCGCAGGTTTGTCGACCACTGCGTATGAATCGTTTTCGAAAAGGATACCGATCCCGGGAGAGCGCTTGAGAAGGTTGGAGTTGTCCTCATATTCGCATTCGAGCCTGTCTCCTGCGGAAACCCTGTCGATCACGCGGGTATGGACACCGTTTACGTCGACTTTTCCGTAAAGTTTGAGCTTCTTGATCATGGTTCTGCTCATTTTGAACTTTTTCTCAAGAATGTCCCGGATTTCTGAATTTTCGTAAGTTTTTTCAATAATGTAGTCGATTTTCATGTCTATATTGTATCAAATGTTGACACAGGTAACTTTTATTCCTAAAATATTTGTTGGCTTGTCAGAGCCATGTAAACGTTCTTTGACAACTAAATATATTTTGGAGGTGAGTACCAACGTGCCACAACATGGATTTGGTTTAATTGTTGTGTTGATCGTGGGCGTTGTCAGTCTCATCCTGGGTATAGTAATATCCGCTTTGTTCTTTATGTCAGGTATATCCAAATCACAGAAGAAACTTGCGGAAGATATAGCGAAGTCCAAAGAAGATCTGGACGTACAAACAGCTAATGCCAGGAAAGAGGCAGAGAATAACAAACGCGATTTGCTTTTGCAGGCGAAGGAAGAAGTCTCGAGGATCCGTTCCGAACTGGAGCGCGAAGCCAAGGACATCAAGCAGGATCTTGCAAAGGAACGCAACAGACTTGAGCAGAGAGAAGAAAATATCGCACGCATGGAAGCGGGTTGCGAGAAGAAGCAGGAGGAGATCGAGAAGAAGCAGCAGTTTGTTGCCGAACTCGAAGCCAGAGCTAAGGATTACGAATCACGTAAGAAAACTGAACTTGAAAATGTTTCTGGTCTTACGGTAGCCGAAGCAAAGAGCCTCGTGCTTGAAGAAGCAAAGCGTGAATATACGCATGATATGGCAGTAATGCTCAAGCAAATGGAAGAGAAAACGAAGCAGAATGCGGACAAGGTCGCAAAGGACATCATTGTCAATGCGATCCAGCGTTACGCATCCGACTACGTTTCAGAGGTTACGGTATCGGTTGTCAATCTTCCTAACGACGAGATGAAGGGTAGAATCATCGGTCGTGAAGGACGTAATATCCGTGCAATCGAGACCATAACAGGTGTTGACCTGATTATTGACGATACTCCCGAAGCCATCGTTTTGTCCTCGTTTGATCCTATCAGAAGAGAGATCGCGAGACTTACGATCGAGAAGCTTGTCGCCGACGGCAGAATCCATCCCGCAAGGATCGAGGAAATGTCTAACAAGGCGAAGAAAGAACTCAATCAGACGATCAAGGCTGCGGGCGATCAGGCTTCCTTTGATACAGGCGTCATGAATCTCCATCCGGAGATCATCAAGCTTTTGGGAAGACTTAAATACAGAACATCATACGGTCAGAACGTTCTTCAGCATTCTATTGAAGTATCCTGGATAGCTTCAATGATGGCCGATGAGTTAGGTCTGGACAGCAATTTGGCAAGGAGGGCAGGATTACTTCACGATATCGGTAAGTCGGTCGACTTCGAGCAGGAAGGAACACACGTTCAGCTCGGTGTTGAGATCGCAAAGAAGTATCATGAGAGTCCTGATGTCATCAACTGCATTGAAGCACACCACGGCGATGTAGAGCCGACATGTGCTGAAGCAGTGCTCGTAGCTGCAGCAGATGCAATTTCAGCTGCTCGTCCTGGAGCGAGGAGAGAAAATCTCGAGACCTACATCAAGAGGATCGAGAAACTCGAAGAGATTGCTACAAGCTTTGAGGGTGTTGAGAAGAGCTTTGCGATTCAGGCAGGCCGTGAGATCCGAGTAATCGTTTCTCCCGACAAGGTGTCTGATGATGAGATGGCGCTTAAGGCTCATGAGATCTGCAAAAAGATCGAAGATGAGCTCGACTATCCCGGCCAGATAAAGGTCAATGTAATACGTGAAATTCGCGCGACAGACATTGCAAAATAATACAAAAACTAGATTATTGATATATATTTTACAACAGCGTGGGAATTCACTTATCCAAAGAAAAGAAAAATGGGGTGTCTCAAAATGAGACACCCCATTTGCGTTGTTTTATGATAATTTTTAGCCGGAAGCAGATGGTCTGTGCTTTCATTTGGTATTGTCCCTGAAAGCGTCCCTACCATAAGGACCATCTGCTGTACATTTGGGCTATTTGGGCCTATTTGTCCCTGAAAGCGTCCCTACCATAAGGACCATCTGCTGTA
>JAIKZM010000191.1 GCA_024682215.1 Saccharofermentans sp.
GCAACACTCGAGGAACTTGCCGCAAAGGCTTCTGAACTCAAGGCGCCCAAAGCTCCCGTATCAGGCAGACAGGAATATCTCGAAGGAGTCCTGAACAATATCATTCTTTCAAACAACTGATCGTCTGAAAGTAAATAGAAGAGAACGATGAGTCGGCCGTAACTGACCTTTACCGGTTGGTTACGGCTGATCTTATTTGCGGAATAAAGCAGGATCAGGTGGTATCCCGGCTTGACATTTGATGACTGAAGTGATAATTTACTGCCGTTAGCTAACGCTGTTAGCAAAAAACCGCATAAAGTTAAGACACATGCCGAGAGACAAGACCGAGAATCACAAAAAGATAATGGCAGCCGCCAAGGAGGAATTCCTTGAGAAAGGCTACGAGAAAGCTTCTATGCGCAGCATTGCGGACCGCTGCGGCATGACTGCCGCGGGGATCTACCGCCACTGCAAAGACAAAGAAGATCTTTTCTATCAGCTGGTATCTCCTGCTGAGGAGAAGCTGATGGCATGGGGAAATGACCACGAACACAGATATGATGCCGAAGTCAGGAAGACACGCAAGTTCGTCTGGCAAGATTCCTATATCGATATGATGAAAGAGGTCATCTACCCGGACATGGAAGACTACCATCTTCTCATTGCAAAGTCCAAAGGCACCAAGTATGAGAACTTCCTGCATGACATGACTGAACTTGCACAGGACAGGTTCATCAGATATCTGAAAGATCAGAAGAAGGCCGGAGTCAAAGTGCCTGACATAACAAAGAAGCAGCTGCATCTTTTGCTGTCGGCTTACGTAACTGCTCTCTTTGAACCAGTGGTCCACAACTATCCTTATAAAGAGGCAGTCAGCGCGCTGGACACGCTCGAAGCGTTTTTTGTGCCCGGTTGGAAGAAACTGATGAGCAGCTGAAGATAAAACTTATGTCTGAAAAAGACGATTCACCGTTCGGTTCTGATATGGACCGGGCGGTGAAACTCTTTTTAGGGGTTAGTTAACGAAAAAAGCCTGATGTTAACAAAAGAAAAGGACGGAGATAAAAATGGACGTTGAAACGGCAAAAGAGGAAAAGAAATGGTTTGGAACCCTTCTTTCGTATGCGAAGGGGAGCGGAGGAAAACTTGGCATATCAGTGGTCTTTTCGATGATCAGCCTGATCGCGGGGCTCGTTCCGTATTACTTTGTATATCTGATGTTAGACCGCTATATCGCGGGCAGTCTCGAAAAGGATTTCGTATTGAGATACAGCATTGCAGCGCTCATCGCATATCTGATCAAAGCGGTCTTTTTCGGACTGTCGACCGCTATCTCACACCATGTCGCGTTTAATGTTCTTGAAGGCTTAAGGCTCAAAGTAGCAGACGTTTTTCTGAAGGCTCCTCTGGGCGAGGTCTACTCGCATTCGATCGGTGAGATCAAGAACGTGATCCTCGATAAGATCGAGGACATTGAGCCGCCCCTGGCGCACGTCGTTCCGGAAGGCGCGGGACACATCCTTCTTCCGATCGTATGTTTTATTGCGCTGGCGCTGATAGACATCCGTGTGTCGCTTGCAGCCCTTATTGCATTACCTTTGGGAATGATATTCATGATGCTCACGTTCAAGCTGAGCGGAAAGAACATGGAGAAATACCAGAAAGCAAATGCCGGCATGAGCAGCATGATCGTTGAATATGTTGAGGGAATAGAGGTCATCAAAGCATTCGGTAAAACGGGTGAAAGCTACGAGAAATTCGCGGGTTCCATACGTGATTACAGGGACTTCGTCATCGAGTGGATGAAGTCGACCTGGGTTACCATGAAGCTTGCGTTTGCGTTCATGCCCGCAACGCTTCTCGGAGTCGTACCGGTAAGCATACTTCTGGTAAATAACGGCAGCATGACGGTATCTGAGATGGCACTGAGCGTCATGCTCGCGATGTCCATGGTAATTAGCATGGTAAAGATCGAAGTGTTCTCCAACGGCTTAAGACAGATGCAGTACACGGTGCTTGAGATAAAGAAGTTCCTGGATATAAAGAGTTTGAATGAACCTGCGACAGAAAGTCTCCCGGGTGAATTTTCGATCGAGATGAAGGATGTTCATTTCACTTACGATGAGAGCCAGGGCGAAGTGCTCCACGGGATCGATCTGACCATACCCGAGGGAAGCTTTACCGCGCTGGTCGGGCCTTCCGGAGGCGGCAAATCCACCGTCGCAAAGCTCATTGCCAGATTCTGGGATGTGAGCAGCGGAAGCATAAAGATCGGCGGCATGGACATAAAGGACATGAAGGTCGAGCAGCTCGCAAATATCGTGAGCTTCGTAACTCAGGATAATTTCCTCTTTTCGAGGTCTCTGATGGAAAACATCAGACTCGGAAAACCCGGTGCGACCGATGAGGAAGTGAAGGCGGCTGCCAAGGCTGCATGCTGTGATGAGTTCATACAAAAGCTCCCCGACGGATACAATACGTCCGCGGGCGAGGCAGGAAAGAGGCTCTCAGGTGGTGAGAGGCAGAGGATCGCGATCGCGCGCATGATGCTAAAGAACGCGCCGATAGTAATACTCGACGAGGCGACGGCATTTACCGATCCCGAAAACGAGACAAAGCTTCAGGAATCTATCGCAAACCTGACAAAAGGAAAGACGCTGCTGGTAATAGCGCACAGGCTTTCGACGATCAAGAACGCGGACAGGATCGTGGTATTGAACGACGGAAAGATCGAAGACATGGGCACGCAGGAACAGCTGATGGAAAGATCTGCGCTCTATAACAGGATGTGGCAGGCGCACATAGGCGCCAGGAACTGGGCTGCAGGAAGTCTGAAGGAGGATTAAGAGATGTTCAGAACGGTAAAAAAGATCATAGACTGGTGCGGAGGTTTCAAAAAGAGCCTCTTCGTGGGATTCATATTCTCTTTCTTTTCCTCATGGGCGGTGGCAGCTCCCGTGGGTTATGCAGGATACGTTATAGGGATCATCATCGACAGTATCAGAAAAGGAAACGGCATCGACAAGTCGCTTGCCTGGAAGAGCCTTATCATCATCACTCTGATGGTATTTGCGAGATTTCTTTTTGACTACCTTAAGGCGCGCTGCCACGAGACGATCGGTTATGAACTCGTTGCAAGAGACCGCCTTAAGATAGGCGAAGCTTTAAAGCGTGTATCACTGGGCTACTTCCAGACGAACGACACGGGCACGATATTAAATGCAATAACGACGGGCCTGGCGACTCTCGAAAACATGGGCATCCGCATGGTCGACAATTTCATCGGAGGATATCTGAATTTCCTTTGCATATTCTTATTCCTCGTGTTCACCCTTCCTGAATGCGCACTGATCGCACTGGGCGGCGTGCTTGTCTCGTTCCTGTTTCTTTTGATGATCTCGAAGCACAGCGCCGACAACACAAAGGTCTTAAACGACGAGAACGAGCGCCTGACAAGAGCGACGCTGGAATATACGAGAGGCCTGCCGGTGGTCAAGTCATTCGGAATGAAAGGTGCCTCGGCAAAGGATTTCGCTGAAGCGTGCGCGAGGGCGAAAAGGATAGCGTTAAAGATCGAGTGCGGATTTATTCCTTATAACTGCCTGCACATCTTTGCGCTGAAAGCCGCGAGCGTATCGATGATCATCTCAGTCATGTTCGCAGGGCTCTCAGGAAGGATGGATCTTACCATGGTGCTGATCATATCGTTCCTTTCGATGTCTGTCTTTAATTCGGTTGAACCCATCGCGGACAGCGCGCATGTCCTGTCAGTCATCAATAACGCTTTTGACAAGATGGAGATGTTCTCTGACACGAATCTTCTGGATGCGGAAGGCAAGGACATAAAGCCGGAGAGTTTTGACATTGAGTTTTCGAACGTTGATTTCTCATACAGCGATGCCCGTTCAACCGAAAACAGGAAGGTCCTCAAAGATGTTTCTTTCACGATCCCGCAGGGGTCGACCACCGCGATCGTCGGTCCTTCGGGAAGCGGAAAGACTACCATCTGCAACCTGATCGCAAGGTTCTACGATGTATCCGCAGGAAGTATTAAGGTCGGCGGTACCGATGTAAAAGAATACAGCTTAGACAGCCTCCTTAAGAACATTTCGATGGTATTCCAGAACGTATATCTGTTTAACGATACGGTCCGCGCGAATATCTGTTTCGGTAGGGAAAACGTATCTGAAGAGGAGATGATCGAAGCGGCAAAGAAAGCACGCTGCCACGACTTCATCATGGAGCTGCCGCAAGGATACGATACCGTGATCGGTGAAGGCGGCGGCACCCTTTCGGGCGGCCAGAAGCAGAGGATCTCGATAGCGAGAGCGATACTTAAAGATTCCCCGATAATAATCCTGGATGAATCTACGGCGAGCATCGATCCCGAAAACGAACACCTTATACAGGGCGCGCTCACTGAGCTTTCAAAGGGAAAGACCGTCATTATAATCGCACACAGGCTCGCAACGATCGAGGCAGCCGATCAGATACTTGTAGTCGATGACGGCCGCATAGCCGAAAAAGGCAGGCACGAAGAGCTTCTCGAACTTGGCGGAAAGTATGCCGGATTCGTTAAGATCAGGCAGACGGCGGAGAACTGGAAGATCGCCTGACTGACAGCCATTTCGCCGGAAGATCGTCCCAAAAATGTCAAAAAAAGATGTATTGACACAAAACGGTTAGCAATGTATAACTAACGGGTTAGCAGCCGCTAACCGTTTTGGAGGGCAGTTTCAGGTGAAGTGGATCTATCTCATAATCATCATTCTGATCATTGTACTGATCCTCTGGAGGGTGATCAGGAGCATTGTTTCAGGAAAGTCATGCTGCGGTACAGG
>JAIKZM010000213.1 GCA_024682215.1 Saccharofermentans sp.
TATTCTTCATCCTGTACAGGTGTGAACATGCTGCCGAAGAAGTTCTTAACGTTGAAATTACCCATTTGTGTTTTCCTCCTTAAAATTTCGCCCGACCAAGGACTTTCGTAAAACATAAGTGGAGATTACCGAACTTATAGAAGCAGTTCAATAGATTTGGGCAATATGACACAAGAAGGTAACTGAAACAGGGGTTTTGTTACAAAATGTAACAAAAATCAAAGGTTTTTAATGTATCAGTGTTACACGGAAATATATTTGGATCTATCGCCAAATATAGCTGTACCAATCCTTACATGGGTTGCGCCTTCCAATATGGCGCTCTTGTAATCCTGACTCATGCCCATTGAAAGAACCTTCCATGAATCAGAACGGACATACGATGATAGATCCTCGTATATAGAACGCGTGCGCGCGAAAACTTCTCTGGCTTCGCCTTCATATGTTTCAATGGGAGCCATTGTCATGAGACCGCAGACTTCGATCCCGGGCATATTCATTATGTTGTCCAAAGCAGGCTTCAACTGATGCGGAGCAAAGCCGTGCTTTGATTCTTCGCCTGATACATTTGCCTGCAGCAGAATGCGCGTCGTAACATTGTTACCGGAAGAACGCCTGGATATTTCCTCTGCAAGCTCTACCGTATTAACGGAATGGATGAGTTTCGTCTTCCCTATTACATATTTGACTTTATTCTTTTGGAGCGTTCCGATAAGATGCCAGTTTACATCGATGTCGAGAGCCGAAAACCTCTCAACCTTCGGCATAAGTTCCTGGACCCTGTTTTCACCGAGATCTTTTAAACCGGCCATAACGGCAGCTTCCGCATACTGGACGGGGAATACTTTTGACACACCTATCAGTGTGATCTCTTCAGGATCTCTTCCTGCAGCAATGGCACAGGATCTTATTTCGCTTCTGACTTTTTCAATGTTTTCTTTAAGCTGAGCCAACAGCCCATCATCGTAATCGTATTCCATATCAGTCAACCTTATCTCCCGGTTTAACGGTCTTAGGATTTGTGATTATTACAGTATTGAGATCAGGCACCTTGGAACTGCCTGCGCGGTCGATTATCGCAAACTCACGGTCGTTGTCCATCATGATGACCCTGACTTCTTCAACAAATCCCTGATTATTCGTATAGACGGATGCCATACCCGTATATCTCGTGATCTTGACGTTGTCGGTAGAAGCTCCAAGACCCGAGGATGAATTTACAAAGCCTGCCGTATATCCGTCAGGACAAAGCCTTGAAAGCCTCAGGAGGCTGCCGAAATCATTCTGCGTCGTAAACGCAACAATAAATCCGCCGCTGCTTAAAGTCTCGGTATGGATGACCGTGCATCCGGGAACGTTTATTGTCTTTCTCGTGGGTGTCTGGCCGTTCTCATCAGGCTTTCCGGGATTCGGTACGACATTGACATTAAACATATCGCCGTTTGTGAAAGAACTTACGGAAGCGCCTGTCTTAGGTCCGAAATAAACGCAGAATGCCGAAGATCCCTTAGGAGCATATTCCTGATTCATAAGACTTGCTACCGATGTCTTCATTCCGCTGGATTCACTTATGACGATCTCGATGTCTACCGTACGGCGGTCCAAAAGCGACTCTACGGCGCGCGCGGTATTGAATGTGATAAGCATGCCCTGTGCGTCTTCCTCACAGCGTACGACCTCACAGTCATCTATTGAGATGCCTTCAGACCTGACATTTATATCGTGCTTGGTCCCTACCGCAAAGTCTGACATTGCCGCGTCATTCTTTGAAAGATTGACGGTAATATACTGGTTCTCGTTCTGCGCGATCCTTACTGCTCCCTGTCCTTCCTTTACATAAAGGTCGGAAGTGATAGCACCCTTGGAATCGTTAATGAGTTTTCTTACATCGGCGAGGGGCATATTGAGGAACGAAGAGTAATTGATCGCACTCTCATTTCCGTCAAGCCTGAACGAAACGATACCGGGCTTATGTGCGCTGATCATTGCGGCATCACGCTGGATCTGTGACTGGTAGAGTTTCTCATCGTTACGGAGAACTGTGAGCCTGTCATCACTGAAAGAGATCTTGGACATTTCCGATTCGCGCTCTTCAAGGACAACGTTGACCGAAGCACCGTAAGTTGCCGAGTTGGTAAGATTTCCGTTCATGGCATCGAACCTGACGGAATCCATGAGGGATGAAATATTCGTGTTGTATTTTCTGTAAAGCGTATCAGCTTCGGGTACGTCACCGCTTAATATCAGTTCCTGCTGAACATCCGAGATCTGCGACTGAACATTACGAAGATCGGTAACCACGGACTTCATCGATTCGGGAACGACCATGGCGAGAGCCTGATCCTTAGCAACTCTGGATCCTTCCGTGATCTGCGTAACGAGGTCACCGGCATTGGCGGAATTTATAACCTCTTCATCACGTACCACCAAAGCCTTTGCACCGATGGAGTGTTCCACGGTTCCCATGGTTACAAATGCGAAACGAGGCTTCTCGGCGATATAGTCGTAAAGGTGATGAACAACAAACGAAAGGACAACAAGAGCCGCGACCACAACGATGGTTCCTAAGAAACCGTTCCTGATCGCCTTATTCTGTGCACTTTTCTGAGAAGGATTCTTGCGCGACGCAGTCTTGCCTTCAATCTTGGCCTGCTCGATTTCAGCAAGCTTTTCAAATTTCTTTTTCTTTTCCTCCGGCGTCAGTTTACGCTTTCCCTTGGGCGGAACACCGTCTTTTGCCTGCGGATGCTTTTTGGCAACATAGTCCTCAGGATAAGGAAGATTGCTCTTCTTGGCATTATTCTGCTTTGAAGGCTTCTTATGGGGAGCATTCTTCATGTCCTTTCGGATATCATGCGGCCTGCCGGAAAGCTTCTGCTGGATTCCCTGAGGTTTAACGGAAGGTTTCTGCTGTTCGCTTTGAGGCTTTCCGCCCGTCATCTGCTGTGACATGGCAGGATTGACACGCTTCTTGGGATAACCCTGCCCCTTTTTGCCGGAAGGCGCAGAACCGTTTACAGGCCTCTGCCGGCCGTTTACGGGAGCTGTTCCGTTAACCGGTCTCTGAACACCCTGAGCTGGTCTTTCAGGCCTCTTACCGCCTCTTGCCGGGACATTGCCTGCATTACCTCTGACAGGTCTTCCTGAAGGCTGCCTGCCGGAATTGGCGGGCTTGCCCTTTTTTCTGCCGTTATTCTGCGGAGCATTGTACCATTTCTGATCATCAGGCATAGGTTCAATCCTCCAGCGCGAGCATGCAGGCAAGCTTGACCTGCTCACGTGCAAGGCCGCCCTGCATGTATGCAATATACGGAGCTTTCATCGGGCCGTCACAGGAAAGCTCGGTCGTAGCTCCCTGTACGAAAGCTCCGGCCGCCATTATTACCTGGTCCTGATAACCCGGCATATCCCACGGTTCTGGAGTTACAAACGAATCAACCGGTGCGCATGACTGTATCGCGCCGACAAACTTCTTCATCTTTTCGGGTTCACCGAAAGTCAGTGTCTGAACGATGTCCCCTCTGGGTTCTTCTGCAGAAGGACTGGTGACAAAGCCTGCAAGCTCAAAGAGTTTTGCTGCAAAGACCGCACCTGCCAGACATTCGCCTACGCACTGCGGAGCTGTGAAAAGCCCTCTTGCGATCATGCCGTTAAGGCCCAGCGTAGGACCGACCTCACTGCCGAGTCCGGCTGTTGTAAGGTGTCTTGCCGCATTTTCAACGAGATCAGCCCTTCCCGCGATATATCCGCCGGTCTTGCAGATACCGCCGCCCGGATTCTTGATAAGCGAACCTGCAATGATATCCGCACCGTTCTGAGTAGGTTCGGTCTTTTCGGTGAATTCGCCATAGCAGTTATCAACAGCAACTATGACATCGGGTTTTATCTTTTTGGCACATTCCGCGATCTTCTTTATGTCACTGCAAAGAAGCGCTCTGCGTCCGGAATATCCTCTGGATTTCTGAATGAATACCATCTTGGTCTTATCGGTTATGGCAGCTTTAATGGCCTCAAGGTCAGGCTCCCCCGATTCCTTAAGATCGACCTGCTTGTAACTGATGCCGTAAGATACCAGTGACATGTCATTGTCACCGCTGCCGATGCCTATGGTCGACATGAGCGTATCGTAAGGGCGGCCGGTAACGGAAAGCATTTCGTCTCCGGGTCTTAATACAGCCCAGAGCAAAGCGGATATGGCCTGCGTACCGGAGCTGATCTGGATCCTTACATATGCCTTCTCGGCACCAAAAACACGGGCGAAGATGCTTTCGATCTTCTCCCTGCCTATGTCATCGTATCCGTAACCGGTGGTCTGTCCCATGTGAACATCGGAGAATCTCTCCTGCCTGAACGCATCAAGGACCTTAAGCTGGTTATATGCAACAATGTCTTTTATCTCGTTATATGCATCAGCACATGCCTCTTCCGCCTTGGCGGCAAGCTCGAGCACACGTGTTCCGACGCCGTAAGCGCCGTAGTTTTTTAATATGTCAGTGTCAGTTATTGTCAAAGGATCTGCCTTCTTATTGCTTTATTAAAATATAATTATAGCATAAAGGCGAAAAATCAATCGTAAAATGCAAGATTTAGCGCGCCCCTTACACAAGTAAACTTAACCTTGCGTCCGGAGAAGTCCTCGCCGTCGTAGTTTCCGTTGAGATCACGGTATCCTGTAGCCTCCACGGTAATCTCGGTCGTCCTGAAACAATCGACATATTTCCTGCCCTCGTGGAGTCCTTTTTTATACTTGGTAATGAGGAATACAGCCCTCGGCAGGCTCACCTGTCCGATGGCGCATACATCCAGCAGACCGTCTTTGACATCCGCTCTCGGAGCAGGACAGAAGCCGCTGCCATAATAAGAACCGTTGCAGATGCTTATGAGAGTAAATCCGGGCTTCTTGGCAAACTCCGGGACCTCGCTTCCCCTTGTACATTCATATTTGAAATCGAATTTCCTGTTTCCGAAAAGAGCTCCTGCAGCAGAGATCGGATAAGACATCTTCCTGATAAAAGCCGATTTCGGATGTCTTAAAACGCGGGATTTCGCTCTGAGCTGCACTTCGGTATCAAGTCCGATTGAAGCGACGTTGTTGCACCATGCAGAACTTTCAGGTATCAGATTTCCCTTTGAATCGAACGATTCCACACGGATCAGGTCAATCGGCCTGACAACATAATCGTTCTTGGTAATCTCGCTGACGCAGTATTCACAGTCGCCTCTGTGATGTTCATCCATAACTGACCTTGCGAAATCATTGCCGGTACCCAGTGGGATTATCGCCATCGGCAGACTGCTTCCGGCAAGCACATTGGCAACCTCATGAACCGTTCCGTCACCTCCGCAGGCAATGACAAGAGTATCACCGTCATCCTGTTCAAGGATCTCACGCGCTATTTCTGAGGCGTGTCCGGCATGCTCTGTATAACGGATCTCACAGCCCTTCATGCTCTCGGTAAAAAGACCGGCCGCGGCTTTGAATCTTTCCATTCCGCGCGAATCCGCCCTGCTGTTGACTATGAAAACTTTCCTGCTGTAGCTTTTCATTTTCCTTCGGTGAGCCGCATTATGAGGTTAACGATGTCATCAACTGTTTTCATCTGATCGAGCATCTCATCCGGAAGCTTGATGTTATAAGCCTCTTCAAGATCGATAACGAACTCGTAAAGCTGAAGCGAATCAAAAGGAAGCTCCGTATTGAGATCCATGTCCCTCTCTATATCATCTGCGGACACCTCAAGGTCGGAACTCAGGATGCGTATGACTTCGTTATAGATCTGTTCACGTCTGGAATCAGGATTCTTGGCATTTCCCATGATCACTCATTCTCCTTTTTGCTGTCCTTGGCGACCTCCATGGCCGTCTTCCTGACATTATCCGCTCCGTCATATCGTCTGAGCTGCTGGGCGACATACAAGTCAACCTCGTTTACGAGATCAAGAAGATGTTTTCTGTCCGCTTCGTTGTAACCGCTCAGGATGTGCTTTGCCAGCACTCTGTGAAACTTGCTGTTCATCCTGCAGGCAAGTTTTCCGTTTCTCGTAAGACTGATCCTTACAACGCGCTTGTCATTGGTATCACGCTGTCTGATGACATAACCCTTCTTAACAAGCCTGTCGATGGCAACCGTAAGGGTTCCTGTAGTAATTCCCAGGTCCTCGGCGGTCTTCGTCATAGTTCTGGATTCATAGGGACCAATAGCAGTGAGTGTATGCATTTCTGCTATGGAAAGGTCAGAAAAATAACCGGCCTGAAGGGATTTTTCTTCAGTAAGAACAACGTTTTCAAAGATCCGGACAAGCGCCTCGGACATTACTTCTTCTTCGATCTTCAACTTAAAGTCCCCCGTAAAATGCGTTTTAAGTATTTTACACTAACAGGCCATTTACCACAAATTTGAATATCAAAGTATCAGTTTGTTTTTCCGGGAGACCTTTTGCGGGAACCGTTGCAGCCGCTTGAATAAACGCAATTTTCACAACCACAGGAACAGGTCTTTCCCTTTTTGTGGTCTTTAACAAGCCTGATCACAGCGAGTACGGCAAAAAACGCTATGACCATAACGATCAGAACGGAAACAATATTCCTGATTATCCAATCAATCATAAATTATCACCATGCTCTTTACATTTAGCGGTTTTTCTTAAACCCATATTGTAGTATTCTATCAATTGGTGGACGGAAAATATATAAGGCAGGTATTGTTATGGAACTAAAAGAATCAGGCGAAATGTATCTTGAGACCATCCTCGTTCTTTCCCAGAATCAGAAGAATGTCCGTTCTCTTGATATAGCAAAATATCTTCATTATTCCAAGCCCAGCATTTCCCGTGCCATGGGAATCCTCCGCAACGCTAAATACATCTCCATAGATGAATCCGGTTACATCACACTTACAAACTCAGGCCGTGAGATCGCAGAAAAGATCTATGAGCGCCATGTTGTCATTTCCGGTGTTCTTGAATCCATCGGCGTTGACAAGGAGACGGCAGCCGAGGATGCTTGCCGCATCGAGCATGTAATCAGCGATAAGTCTTTTGAGGCTCTTAAGAAAAGCCTCAACATGTCTTAATCCAAAGTCTGCGTTTCTTCTTTTTCTTTAAGATACAAAGTATTGTCCTTTGCAGCAACAATAAAGAGGACAACGGTTATCGCCGCGGCAACCGCGGCGAATATTATTTTCTGCATAGAGGAAATGCCCGCTCCCTCAAGAAACAGTTCTACGCTCGTGCCGAAGAAATTGAAAACAACATGAGCTGCAACCGTAAGGATCAGCGTCTTGTATTTGTACCTGATATAGCCAAGTGCCATTCCAAGCATAAACGCGTAAACGCCCTGAACAAGATTCATGTGCATCACACCGAACAACAGTCCCTGAATGACGATTACAGGCATATAACTCATATTCGATTTCTCAAGCAATCCCTGCATTACGCCTCTGAAGCAAAGTTCCTCGGTTACGGGGCCCAATAAGTAACCGTAGATAACGGTGATGAACACATTGGTCCCAAAAGATGACATTTTCATCAGTTCATTGTATTTTTCCATGACTGAAGGGATCACATTGTCGGCGATGATAAACAGACCGCTGATGACAAAATACAAACATACAAGGATCGAAACAGTAATCACCACAGGCCTGAACCCGAGAGCTTTTCTGTAATCTGTCTTCGCCCCTTTCTTGACGATTCCCTTGTAATACCAGGGAATAAACACCGCCATGCAGATCAGGCAGTAAAGAACATAACAGAAAGCTGCATATTTCTGATTGAAAACATCCATCATCGCGGAAATCTCCATGGGCATCCCCTGCCTGTTCATGTCAACCATTGCAAGTATCATGCCCGGCGTAGTCGCAGCCGTCTGCACCGCCACGATAATGGAAAAAGGAATAAATGAAAGGAAAAAATACGCTTTGCGGAATCCCTTCTTCTCTTCAGTCATGTTATTCACTTCAACGTTGTTTTCTGCCATCAGAACACCTTTTCTTATCTGAGTTTGGCGATCGTAACGCCTGCATCGCCCTCGCCCTGTTCACCTGCACGGTAAGACTCCACCCTGTCATCTCTGTTGAGGACATCCTGAACGCACATCCTCAGAGCACCGGTTCCCTTTCCGTGAACTATCCTTATATCTTTAATGCCGGACATCGCACAGTTCTCAAGATATCTGATAAGTGCCGACTCCGCTTCCGCCGTTGTCATACCAATGAGCATGAGTTCAGACTTTGTCCTTGAAGATGCCTCAAACCTGGCCTTGGCCATGTTTGAAGGACCTTTCTTCTGCAGATTGTTCTTCTTTCCTCCGGCATAAGCCCCGCGCTGTTCTCTGGTAGGCACACGAAGATCAGAAACCTTTACTGTATAAGACATCGAACCGGCACGGATGGTGACCCTTCCGCTCTTTGAAACTCCGGACTGTGCAGTTCCGGTAATATTGAAAGACGGGATAAAGTAAAGCTCACCCGTGACGACATCTTTGACAGGTTCACCGCTCTGAACGGCTTCGGGATTGTTGTCGTCTTCGGAATCATCTTCAAGATCCTTGATCCCGGCACGCAGACGGCGCCTGATCTTCTCCATTTCCGCAAGAGTTTCCTGCCTGTCCATCTTCTCGCTCTTTTTGCGGAATTCACGGAGCATATCATCGATCTCTTCTTCACGTTCCTCAAGAAGTTTTTTCTGCTCACTGCGTGACTCGTTGAGTATCCTGGTCTTAGACTGCTTGAGTGCTGCTTTCTCCTCTTCAAGCGCCTTGGCTGCCGCAGAAAGTTCCGCCTTAAGTTTCTCATTCTCTTTAAGCGCGTCAGCTGCAGCCTTCGCATCCTGTTCAGCCTTTGCAAGGAGCGTCTCATATGCGATCTCTTCGGTGGAAAGGTTTTCCTTAGCACTGTTAAGTACACGTTCAGGCAGACCCAGACGCTTCGAAATAACAAATGCATTTGAAGAACCCGGTCTTCCGATAATGAGTCTGTATGTCGGAGCAAGCGTTTCAGTATCGAATTCGCACGATGCGTTCATTACGCCTTCAGTCTCAACGGCATAGCTCTTGAGTTCCTTATAGTGCGTAGTCGCCATGGTAATACAGTTTTTGGAACGGAGTTCATCGATAATGGCTACAGCCAGCGCTGCGCCTTCAGCAGGATCAGTTCCTGAACCAAGCTCATCAAGGAGTACCAGAGATCTGCCCCTGATATTCTTCAGGATGAAAACGATGTGTGACACATGAGCAGAAAAAGTTGAAAGACTCTGCTCTATGCTCTGCTCATCGCCGATGTCGGCAAGCACTCTGTCATAAACGCAGACTTCACTTCTGTCACCCGCAGGAATCGCAAGACCGGCCATAGTCATCAGCGCAAGCAGTCCGCATGTCTTAAGCGAAACTGTCTTACCGCCGGTGTTCGGTCCGGTGACTACAAGCGTATTGTATTTCTCGCCGATATTGATATCAACGGGCACTACCTTGTCTTTATCGATCAGCGGATGTCTCGCCTTCCTGAGCGATATCACACCGTTAGAGTTGAGTCTTGCGCACGCGCTTTCCGTTTCTATGCCGTATTCGCCCTTCGCAAAAGCATAATCAAGTCCTGATACGATATCTATGTCTTTTACGAATATCTCTTTGTCTGCAATGAAATCCGCAGTGAATTCACCGAGTATCCTCAATATCTCGGCTTCTTCCTGAGCATTGAGTTCGGAGATCTTGTTATTGGCCTCAACAACACTCATGGGTTCGACAAACAAAGTCTGCCCAGTCGATGAGGCTCCGTGGACGATGCCTTCGATCCTGCCTTTAAAATCCGCTTTTACGGGAATGCAGTATCTGCTCTCACGGATCGTAATGATGCTCTCCTGAAGCATGTCACCGCCGTTTTCAATTACGCGCTCGAGCAAAGACCTGATCCCTGCAGCCGTACTCTTTTTCTCACGCCTGATCTCAGCCAGCGTTCTGCTCGCGCGGTCAGAAACCTCATTATCTCCGAGGATCGCTTCATCGATCGCTTTGAGAAGCCTGTCATCGGTACCTGTTTCCTCTATCGCCTTGACGATATGCGGTTCGGTCTCATCAACGAAAGGAGAACCCGCAGAACGGGCCTTTGAAAGCGCATCCCTGACAGCATCTGCGCTTCTCAGAAACGAAGCAATGGAAAGGAGCTGTGCGCATGAAAGCGTGCCTCCCGCTTCAGCATAAGACAAAGCTTCGGTAAGGTCGCGGAAACCTCCGAGCGGAAGGCATCCGAACCTCATGATGTGAGTCATTGCCTCGCCTGTCCACGCCAGGTTTTCTTCAACATATCCGTAATCGGTACAGGGCGCTATATCAGCGCATATCTTTTTACCGTATGCGGTCCTTGCCTTTGAACTTACCTTGTCTCTGATCTTGTTGAACTCGAGTGTCTCCAGGACCCTGCCGCGTATCATGCGTCGTTCGAGTTCCTCATCAGTTGTCAAATATTCATACATAAGATATATGGCGGCAACTTGCCGTCCTTTCAGTCAATTTTCAAGACTACGGAATAAACCGTATCAGCCGAGTCTCTTGATGCTTTCGATCGTTTCGGGAGAAATGGTCTTTGTCATCTCAAGACCTGCCTCAATATCCACATCGGAGATCTCGCCATGCTGTCTGACTATGAGTCTGTTGAATCTCTTTTCAACAAGGCAGTCTATAGCCTTGATACCCATAAGGCTTGCCATTGTTCTGTCTATCAGCGTCGGAGAACCGCCTCTCTGCAGGTGTCCGAGGATCGTAGGACGTGCTTCGATACCGGTTGCCTCTTCGATCTGCTTGGCAATGATATCAGCATGACCGACACCTTCGGCAACGATGACGATATAGTGCTTCTTGCCTGTATTTCTTCCGTCAAGGATGACTCTTAAGACATCCTTGTTGAAATCGTAAGGAACCTCCGGAATGAGGATGCTCTCAGCACCTGTAGCGATACCGACATTAAGAGCGATCCAGCCCGCATGTCTTCCCATGACTTCAATGACACTGCAGCGCTCGTGAGATGAAGCAGTATCCCTGAGCTTATCGATGCACTGCATTGCGGTGTTCATTGCCGTGTCATAGCCGATAGTATATTCGGTTGAAGCGATATCGTTGTCGATAGTACCCGGGATTCCGATAACGGGCATGCCGATCCTGGCAAGCGCCCTGGCGCCCTTATATGAACCGTCGCCGCCGATAACGATCAGAGCATCAAGCTCGTAAGCTTCCATCATCCTGGCGCCCTTGAGAACGCCCTGGTCAGTCATGAATGTCTGTGATCTTGCCGTCATGAGGAATGTTCCGCCGCGCTGAAGCGTCTCGGAAACTGATCTTCCGTCGAGCTGCTTGATCTCACCCTTCCAAAGGCCGTGATAACCTCTGGTGACACCGTACATTTCAAAACCGGCATTGATTCCCGCTCTGACTACGGCTCTTATGGCCGCATTCATTCCCGGAGCATCACCGCCGCTCGTAAGGATGCCGACGCGCTTAACAGGCTCAACAGTCGATTTATCGACTGTATCGTAATTCGCAGCCCTAAGCGTGCTGATCTCAGGTAAATTGCTCTCATCATATAAAAGTCGGCCCATAAATAGTCCTCCGAATATTCAAAAATAACAAACTAGATTATACACCAAGTTCGATGGTATCTAAGACTTTACTTATACTTTCGTGAAATACGAGAGCCGCGTTCCTGTCTGCTGCGGTCTTATCCCTGTTGATGACCACCAGATACTTGCCGGGGAAATCATAAGCGAGCGATGCCGCAGGCTGCACCACAAGCGAAGTTCCGCCAACGATGAGGCAGTCAGCGCGGTAGACCAGTCTCTTTGACTCGATCCAGGCTGTCTGGGGAAGGCCTTCACCGTACAGAGTAACATCAGGTCTGACCATTCCTCCGCACTTGGGGCATTTAGGTATCGGGCCTTCGCTCTTGAATATGAAATCCGCCGGGTAAGGTTCATGACACTTCATGCAGTAATTCCGGAGCGTTGAACCATGCACTTCCTGAACATTCCTGCTTCCGGCGCGCTGATGGAGCCCGTCTATGTTCTGGGTAATTATGCCATCGAGCTTTCCTGCTTTTTCCATTTCGGCAAGCTTATAATGAGCCCTGTTTGGCATAATGTCTTTGGTATCGAGTTTCTGTCTGTAGAACTCATAGAAAACATCAGGATGGTCCAAAAGACAATCAATGCTCAGAAGATACTCGGGTGAATACCTGTCAAACTTGACGTCATGCTGGTTATAAAGACCGTCCTTGCTCCTGAAATCAGGGATCCCGCTCTCTGTTGAAACGCCTGCGCCTCCGAAGAATACGATGTGCTCACACTCTCTGATGATCTCATTAAGTTTCCCGTAATCGCCTTCAGCCATAACTTAACCCTCCCGGATTATCTCCGTGTTTCCGTTTCCGACCAGTTCATTCAGCTTTTCGATAACAATATCATCAAACATTATATCGCAGACGGGATCAAGCCTCGCGATGCTCCCGTCAGAAACAAACCTTACTTCAACGGGAAGGTTTCCGTGAAAATACGCCAGGAAGTTCAAGAGCCTGTTAAAGCCTTCAGAGCCCGGACTTCCTGCGTAATTGATCCTCAGGAGCTGCGGCGGGTTATCAGCCGCAGGCTTCTGTTCTGATGAAGCCTGATCTGCTGCACTGACCTGTTTTTCCCGCTCAGGTTCTTTCCGGACTGCATCTGCTTTCCCCCCGGCTTCCCTGACAGCAGCCGCATAAGCCCTGTCATTCATGACTGATCTCACGACATCGCAGTCATTGCTCAGAAGATAGCAGGCATCAGCAAACATTGTAAGGCCGCTGTCTTCGCGCATCTGCCTTCTGCCGATGAAAATATAAGGCTTGTTCTTCTCGACGATCCGGTTAAATGCATCAAAGCTCTTTCCGTACAGCATAACCTCAAACCGTCCCGTAAGATCTTCGCATCCTATGGTGGCGATCATTGTCTTTTTCTTCGTATAGCTGGTCTTCTTTGAAGTAACCATTCCGCACATTACGACCTCACGGTTATCATCAAGATAATCAGCGCCGTGAAGTTCAACGATATTTTCAGCTTCAGCAGTATCAAACGTAACGAGCTTTGATATCAGATCGTGATAAGGAGCCAGCGGGTTGCCCGAAATATAAATGCCCACCATTTCCTTCTCGTATCCGAGTTTGGTTTCCTGCGGATATTCATCGATATCGGGAATGAATATTCCGGTATCTTTACCGACATCTCCTCCGAGATCAAAAAGAGACAGCTGTCCTTCGATATTGCGGTTGGCAGTCTGAGACAGTTTCTCGAGTTCGGTCTGCACACATGCAACCATCTGTGCCCTCGTAAGGCCAAAGCAGTCCATGCATGACGCAAGGATAAGAGCTTCGGCAACATTGCGCTTAACACCTATCTTCGCTGCCCTGACGACAAAATCGTCAAAGGTCTTATATGGTCCGTTCTTTTCCCTGTCAGCGATTATATCAAGCACGGCATTCTCACCGACATTCTTGACGGTGGACATTCCGAACCTTATCTTCCTGTCACCTTCTGTCGTAAACTTCTCACGGCTCTTATTGATATCAGGCGGAAGCACTTCAATACCCATATCCGCACAGCAGCTTATGTAATGCGATGCCTGAGCAAGCTCTGTCCTAAAAGAGTTGATATTCGCTGCCATGAATTCAGTCGGATAGTAGTATTTGAAATACGCAGTCCAGTATCCGACAACAGCATAACAGGCTGCATGGGATTTGTTGAACGCATATCCCGCAAACCCGGCAACATCGTCGAAGATCTTTGCGGCCGTACTTTCAGGCACACCGCGTTTTACGGCACCGTCGATCTGCCTTCCCTTGTCATCGGTACCGCCATACATGAAGAGCTGTCTGTAGTTCTCCATCATGGACTTTTTCTTCTTGCTCATTGCACGGCGGATATTGTCAGACTGTCCCATCGAAAAGCCTGCAAGATCCCTTACAATCTGCATTACCTGCTCCTGATAGATCGCGCATCCGTAAGTAACGTTAAGGATAGGCTCAAGAAGCGGATGATCATAAGTAATGTGCGAAGGATTATGTTTGCAGTCGACATACTTAGGGATCTGGTCCATAGGGCCGGGTCTGTAAAGAGAGATACCTGCGATGATATCCTCAAGACTCTCAGGCTCAAGCTGCTTCATAAAAGAAGTCATTCCGCGGCTTTCAAGCTGGAACACACCTGCAGTGTCACCCCTGCTTATCATCTTGAAGATATTCGGATCATCAAGAGGTATCCTTTCAAGATCTATGTCTTTGCCGTAGTTTTGTTTTACGAGGTCCCTCGCCTCCTGAAGAACAGTCAATGTCCTGAGGCCGAGGAAGTCAAATTTAAGAAGTCCTATGCTCTCAACATCAGCTTTGGCAAACTGAACCACTACGGTATCGTCGTTGACGGAAAGCGGAGCTATATCGGTAATGTCCGCACCTGAAATGATGATCCCCGCAGCATGTGTTCCGGAGTTTCTCGGCAGGCCTTCGATCCGCATGGCCATATCAACGACTTTTTTGGCTTCGGCATCAGTTTCGTAGCACTCACGAAATTCACTGCTGATCTCAAGAGCCTGTTTAAGAGTCATTCCAGGTGAGAACGGGATCATCTTTGTTATCTTGTTGCTCTGGGCGATCGGCATGTTAAGTACACGCGCGACATCCTTCACGGCCTGACGCGCTGCGAGCGTACCGAACGTGATAACATGAGCCACCCTGTCCCTTCCGTATTTTTCGGTTACATAATCTATCGCAATCTGTCTTCTTTCGTCATTGAAATCGACGTCAAAGTCCGGCATCGAAACACGTTCGGAATTGAGGAATCTTTCGAAGACAAGTCCGTATCTGATCGGATCGATATCGGTAATCCCGATTGCATAAGCAACAAGCGATCCGGCTCCGGACCCTCTTCCCGGACCGACAGTGACCTCGTGCGTTTTTGCATAGTTAATGAAATCCCAGACTATAAGATAATAATCTGTGTATCCCATGCTGTTTATTACCGACAACTCATACTCTGCTCTCTTGCGGTAATCCTCAGGGTCTCCTGTCGGAGGAGTAACTTCAAAGCGCCTTTCAATTCCCTTGTAAGTCAGTTCGGAAAGATATTCCGCATGTCCGGAATATCCTTCAGGAATCTCATATACAGGAAGATGGATGGTATCAAAATCATAAGACGCATTACACATCTCAGCGATCTTTCCGGTATTCTCTATGGCATCAGGTATCTCGGAAAAGAACCTTCTCATCTCAGTCTCGGATTTCACATAGAACTCGTTGCAGGACATCTTCATCCTGTTTTCATCATCGATCCTGGCCGCAGTCGAGATACACAAAAGGATATCCTGTGCCTCGGCATCCTCCTGTTTCAGATAATGACAATCATTGGTTGCGGCAAGCGGGATCCCGGTATCGCGTGACATCTTTACTAATGCGGAATTTACAACCGCCTGTTCAGACGTCGTATTCGCCTGGATCTCAAGATAATAGTTGCCCCTTCCGAAAAGCGCGTCATATTTCTGCGCACATTTCAGTGCGCCTTCAAGATCACCCGCCTGTATCAGACACGGGAGCTTTCCGGCTACACAGCCGGAAAGACAGATAAGTCCTTCATGATATTTTTCAAGGAGTTCCTCATCTATCCTCGGTCTTCTGTAGAAACCGTCTGTAAAACCGGCTGATACGAGCTTGTTAAGATGAACGAGTCCCGTATTGTCCTTAGCGAGAAGTATCAGATGGTGATAGTACCTCTCATGCTGATACGAATTGGGATCCTTATTAAACCTGGAACCCGGCGCAACATAAACTTCGCATCCGATAACGGGATGAATTCCTGCCGCCTGCATAGTCTTGTAAAAAGACACTGCACCGTACATGACTCCGTGATCCGTGATCGCACAGGAAGTCATGCCCATCTCCTTAAGACGTTCGGCAAGTTCAGTGATCCTTATAGCACCATCAAGAAGACTGTATTCGGTATGAAGATGCAGATGGCAAAAACCTGACATTATTTCTTCCCCTTGAGTTCGATGATGATATCCCTGATCTCGGCAGCTTTCTCGAATTCAAGATTCTTGGCGGCATTCGTCATCTCTATCGTAAGCTGGGCGATCATCTTCTCATTATCTTCAGCGCTGCCGCCTGATACGCCTTCATTGATGAGGCGAGCAGGATCGATGCCTCCGCGCTTGCCCTGAGATGACTTTGAAGAAACCTTCTCTGCGCTTCCTGCAACGATATCGAAGATATCACGGACGGCTTTCTTAACCGTCTTAGGTACAATTCTGTGTTCTTCATTGTATGCCTTCTGGATCGAACGTCTTCTGTTGGTCTCGCCGACTGCGTTCATCATGGAATCCGTTACCTCATCGGCATACAGGATTACACGGCCGCGCTCATTTCTCGCGCACCTTCCGATGATCTGAATAAGAGAACGTTCAGACCTGAGGAAACCTTCCTTATCAGCATCAAGGATCATGAGCAGCGAAACCTCAGGCAGGTCGATTCCTTCCCTAAGAAGATTAATACCGACTATTACGTCGACCTCATCGTTACGCAGCTTGTTTAAGATCTGCATCCTTTCAACGGCTTTGATGTCGGAATGCAGATAAGTGACCCTGATGCCCTCCTTCTCAAGAAATTCCGTAAGATCTTCAGACATCTTCTTTGTAAGCGTCATGATAAGGCTCTTGTCACCACGCTTCTTCTGTTCGGAAAGCTCATGAAGAATGTCTTCGATCTGTCCTTCAACAGGGCGTACGTATATCTCCGGATCAAGAAGACCCGTAGGTCTGATCATCTGTTCAACGACCTGCTCACTGTGCTCTTTCTCATAATCTGCAGGTGTGGCGCTTACGAATACCGTCTGCCCCATCTTCTGCTCAAACTCGGCAAACTTAAGCGGACGGTTGTCGAAAGCGGAAGGAAGTCTGAAGCCGTATTTGACGAGCATCTCTTTCCTTGATCTGTCACCGTTATACATAGCTCCGACCTGAGGAATAGTCTGATGCGACTCATCGATAAACATCAGGAAATCATCGGGGAAGAAATCCATAAGCGTGCATGGAGGCTCCCCGGGAGCTCGTCCGGAAATGTGTCGGGAATAGTTCTCAATGCCCTTTACAAAACCGGTCTCGCGGAGCATGTCCATATCATATCTGGTCCTCTGCTCAAGTCTGTAGGCCGCGATCATATCTCCCTGGTCACGAAGCTCTTTAAGCCTTTCCTCAAGCTCTGCATCGATAGTCTCAATAGCGCGGTTGAGCTTAGCTCTTCCGGTTGCATAATGCGATGCCGGGAAGATCTCTATGTAATTCTTAGTAAACTCGGTCCTGCCGCTGACACTGTCGACATAACTGATCTTGTCGATCTCATCACCGAAAAAACTGATCCTCGTGAGAGTATGTTCAGAATCAGGCGTCCATATGTCTATGGTGTCCCCTTTAACTCTGAAAGAACCTCTTTCCAATGCAAAATCATTACGGTTGTACTGCATGTTCACCAGCTGTCCGATCACGTTCTCCGGCGAGATCTCAAGACCTGTCTCAAGGTTTAAGACGAGAGACATGTAATCGCTCTTCTCACCGATACCGTAGATACAAGAAACAGATGCAACGATTATCACGTCATCACGTGTCAGGAGTGACTTTGTCGCCTCGTGGCGCATTCGGTCGATCTCCTCATTGACGGACGAGTCCTTCTCGATATAAGTGTCGGAAGCAGCTATATAAGCTTCAGGCTGATAATAGTCGTAATAAGAAATGAAATACTCAACCGCATTCTCGGGGAAAAGCTCCTTAAACTCGGCATATAACTGTCCTGCAAGGGTCTTATTGTGGGCAAGCACCAAAGTGGGCCTCTGGACACGCTGGATGACATTTGCCATGGTAAATGTCTTTCCCGATCCCGTAACGCCAAGGAGTGTCTGGCCACGCATGCCGCTCTCAATGCCCTTTACGAGAGCATCGATTGCCTGAGGCTGGTCGCCCGAAGGTTTGTAATCAGATACCAGTTTAAACATATTGAACTCCTATAGAGTCATTTTAGAACAATTGTTCGGGCGTTACAACATAAAGTCGGGATTTATAAGCGTATGATCCTTATCTTGTCCTCAAAACCTGCGATCGAACCTGCAGAAGGTGCCTGGGTTCCGTCAGTAAGAGCAGCCGCCGTACCGCACGCGCATGCAATCTTCATAGTGTCTTCAGGTGAAAGGTTGTTTGCGATACCATATGCAAGGCCTGCTGTCATTGCATCTCCGCATCCTGTCGTGCACTTGACGTCAACCTTCATGCCTTCAGCAAACATCCTGACACCTCTCCTGTCGCAATAAACAGCGCCCTTTTCTCCAAGAGACACCATCGCGATCGATGTTCCTACGGTAAGTATCCTTGAGCAGACTTTTACGGCAGATTCAACGTCTTCATTTATCCCGACCTCAGAGGCGTTGGGCTTGACTGCGAAAGGAATGGATCTCAAGCCGTTTTCAAGAGCTTCGCCCGAAGCATCGAGAATGACTCTGATGCCTCTGTGCGAGATCTCCCTTATTATCGTTCTGTAGATATCGGTAGGTGCAGAAGGCGGTATCTTTCCCGATATGACAACAACATCCTGCGGAGTCGCCATCTCAAGAAGCCTCTTCCTTATCGCGGCACTTGCCTGAAAGTCAAATGCGGGGCCTTCTTCGTTGATCTCGGTCGTATATCCTTCAGAATCCGTGATCTTGAGGTTTGTACGGGTATTTCCGGTACCGATCTCTGCACATACGCACTGGATGTCAGCTTCAACGAGCATATCGTACAGCACCTTTCCTGCAGAGCCTCCGGAAAGGAAGCATGCGCAGGTAGGCTCACCGAGATTTCTCAATGTCTTGGAAACATTGATACCCTTTCCGCCCGGATCTCTTCTGATTCTGTTGATACGGTTAAGTCCGCCCCTTGCGAAAGGAACGGAAATATGAGCACTGGCGTCAATAGCGGGATTAAGAGTAAGCGTGTATATCATGTTCCACCTCTTAAAAACAAATAACAAACTGAAGCTACGATAAGGCCAAGCATACAGCCCGCAATGACCTGAAGAGGAGTATGCCCGAGGAGTTCCTTGAGTTTCTCGTCATTGGGCAGATCCGTTCCGGTTACCTTCTCAAAAGTTTCAGCCATAACATTGAGCAAAGCCGCCTGTTTTCCTGCCTGAAGCCTGACATTCATCGCATCATGCATGACGATAATCGCAAGTATGAATGCAACTGCGAAAACCGGTGACGAGAAACCTTCAAAGAGTCCGCACGCGAGTGCGACAGAAGAAACGGTAGCGGAATGTCCGCTCGGCATACCTCCGTCTCCCCACATCCGTTCTATGCTGAACTTGCCCGTGATTATTACGTTATTTATGGTCTTAAATATCTGTGCTATAAACCAGGACAGGACACCTACCCACAATATCCTGTTGCCTAATATCTGTCTTAAGATCTCCATGAATCCCTCCTGCTTATCCGTAAACTATTTTACGACATGAAACAGGTGAAATACAATAAAAAAGGACCGCGGTATTTTCCGCGGTCCTTTCCAAACACAAACTCAAAACCTATTTAGGACTACCTTGATGGTTTTATACTACAGAAACATCAAGGCGTGACCATAGCAGAAATTTTAACAATTTGTAAATAAGTCACCCGAATTTAGTCATAGTAGTCAAATTCCAGATCTTCAATCCTGACCGTATCGCCCTCTTTAACGCCTAATTTACGCAGTTCTTCAAATACTCCGGCGCCTTCGAGCGTTCTCTGGAAGAAGTTCGTGGATTCTGTATCTTCAAAGTTTGTCGAATTGAAGATCTTCTTTATCCATGCTCCCTTAACAACATAAACCTTTCCTTCGATCTCGATATCGAACTTCTTGGCTTCCTCAAACTTGTAAGTCTTCTCATCAGATCTGATGATGTCGTGAAGCACCGTGGGAGGAAGTTTTGAAACCATCTCCGTGATCTTATCGGTAAGTTCCTTAAGTCCGATGCGGCCGGCAGCGGAAATGACATACACATCCTCATAGCCGAGCTTCTTTACTTCACTGACGAATTTCTCCACGGCTTCAGGATCAGCTGCATCGCATTTGTTTGCAACGACTATCTGAGGTCTTGATGCAAGCTCGCTGCTGAACTCCTTGAGCTCATGGTTAATGGCATTGAAATCATCGATGGGCTCCCTTCCCTCACTACCTGACACATCAACTACGTGAACAAGAAGTCTCGTACGCTCGATATGCCTTAGGAAATCATGTCCAAGACCAGCACCCTGATGAGCGTCCTCGATGATTCCCGGAATATCCGCGATAACATATGAGAAATCATCGTTTGTTACTACTCCCAATACAGGTTCGAGAGTGGTAAACGGATAGTCGGCGATCTTGGGTTTTGCTCTGGTGATCACGGACAGGAGTGTGGATTTGCCTGCATTAGGGAATCCTACGAGACCGCAGTCAGCGATGAGTTTTAACTCCACATAGAGATTAACTTCCTCACCGGGAGTTCCCGGTGTTGCAAACTGAGGAGCCTGACGGATGGAATTTGCATAATGCATGTTGCCGAGGCCGCCCTTGCCGCCATGAGCGACAACAACCTTCTGGCCGTCTTCCGTAAAGTCCGCAATGACCTCGCCAGTATCGGCGTTCTTTATCACGGTACCGACAGGAACGCCGATCTCAAGATCTTCACCGCATCTTCCGTACATCTTGCGGTTACCGCCCTTTACACCGTTCTCAGCAACGAACTTGTGCTTAAAGCGGAAATTCTGAAGGCTCGTAAGATTCTTGGCGGCAACGAAAACAACATTTCCGCCGTTTCCGCCGTCACCGCCATCCGGTCCGCCGTTAGTGATGTACTTCTCGGTATGGAAACTGAGGGCTCCGGCTCCGCCGTCTCCCGCCTTCACATATATTTTTGCGTGATCGATAAACATTTCTGATACCTTAAAAAAGAGAGCAGCCGTCACATAATGACAGACTGCTCTTCGTAAATCGCTTAATAATCCTTAGCCTTAGATCAAGCTACGGGATAAACGCTTACCTGCTTCTTGTCCTTGCCCTTGCGCTCATACTTGACGGTGCCGTCGATAAGAGCGAAGAGTGTATCGTCAGAACCGATGCCGACATTTGTGCCGGGATGGATCTTTGTTCCGCGCTGTCTGACAAGAATATTACCGGCTAAAACGGTCTGTCCGTCGCCTTTCTTCGCACCTAATCTCTTGGACTGGGACTCACGGCCGTTCTTGGTGGAACCCATTCCCTTCTTATGAGCGAAGAGCTGTAAATTCATTCTGATCATGTTTACACCTCCGGTGTCTTCTTATTGTTGATTTGTAAGTACTTTTTGCCTTTACCGTTGTATTCGGCCGCTATCGATATGATACCGAGCTCTGCCATCCTCAAGATGACCTGCGCCCTGTCGCGGACATCAGCTTCGCCTTTATCGGGAACCGTTATGTTGAGATCAACATCCTCGGTGCCTTCGCCTTTGATAACGAGAAATTCTTCGTTGTCATATCCGCAAATGTCTTCTAAAGCATTGGCGGCTGCGTAGCATAAGCTTGATACTCCCGCACAGATGATATCACTTCCAGCTTCTGCGTATCCTGAATGACCGCTTACACGTAAACTGCGTATGCTGCCCTTCTGATCACGCTCTATCGCGGCGGTAATCATAACGGAACTCAGGCGTTGATAGCCGAAACCTTAACGCGGGTATAGGGCTGTCTGTGTCCGTTCTTACGACGGTAACCCTTCTTAGCCTTGTACTTGGAAACGATTACTTTCTTGTTCTTACCCTGCTTTACGATCTCACCGGTAACTGTAGCCTTGAGATCACCGGCCTGAATGCCGTTGTCATCAGCAATAGCAAGTACTTCATCGAAAGTAACCTGAGTTCCCTCCTCGCCTTCGAGCTTCTCTACGAAGATCTCGTCGCCGACAGAAACCTTGTACTGCTTTCCGCCTGTCTTAATTACTGCGTACATGTTTATTCCTCCTGTTCTTCCAGTCTCGCTGCTTAAACCAAGGCAACGCCCGAATTTATTAGCTTTACGCCTAATTCAAAGCGTGTTTAAGAGCCCGTTGCATGCGGTCACCCGCGTATAATAACACCTATGGAGTCTGAAAGTCAATAATTAATTGCATTAAAGAGCAATATACACGAGAATTCCCATCAATATCCCGTATACAACTCCCGCAAACTCGAAAAAGTCCGAGAAGCGCTTAATTGTCACCGCGGCAAAATAAGGTATCATTCCACATATGACAGCCATAGAAGCATAGCATATATTGGCACTGTTTACACGCATTATCGAAATGACGAGCAGTGCCGCGGGCGGGATCAACGTTTCCAGGAAATATGCCGGGTTTCCGAAATACGAAGCCGGTCCCTCCCCTGCAAACCTGGATTTCCTGTCCGCCCTGGCCAGCGCAAACGCAGAAAGGCTCGATATGACAAATACGATAAGCGATGCCGCAAGCTTAACATTTCCACGGTCGAATCCCGATATGTCGGTAAACGCAAATACAAGAGCCGATACATATGCGATCTCACAAAGCCCCATCACCAACGGAACGAGGACCATATTTCCCTGAAGCTTGTCACGCTTGTAAGCGATCTTGCGTGAAAGGAGGAACGGTACGCGCATCAGCGCCATGGCCGCAACAAGAGCAGCAGGAGCCATTACCACCGCATATTTCACGTATCCTGCCAGAGAAGGAATGAACGTCATTACACATATGGTAAGTCCGATCCACGCCGAAAGACCGAAAAAGATGATCGTTCCAAGACTGTCCCTTCCTTTGAGTTCCTTAGAGCCCTTGTCCGAATCCCTGACAGATATAAGAAATACAAAAAGAGACAAAAAGCACAAAGCCGCAAAAGCCGTAAACGGAGCCAATGTAAACCATGCCGTCAGTCTGAATGTCGAGATGCCGCTGCCGTAAGTAATGCCCAGGTATCTCGCCAGTTCGTTTTCGAAAAGAGGAGAATATCGAAGGACATGTTCCTCTAGTGAAAGCGAAGAGACCGACATGTATCTGCTCTGGTCAGGCGTAATGTATACTTTGCTCTTGAAGACGGTTCCGCTTACCGCAGGTACGCCGTACAAGGTATCAGCACCGGACAGTTTCTCGTAAAGCATCGAGAGACCGCCCTCCCCGGCATTATCACCGTATTTATCCTCACTGCCGAAGATCGCAACGGGGGTCTTGGGGAAATAACGCCCGTAGCCTTCAAGTGCCGCGTTGCCCGGATATTCCGGATTGATCAGACAGTAGCCGATAACGTCAGCATTGCCTGATCTTGCAACGTTATCCATCACCTTGAACGCATCTTTGCCGAATGCCGCAACAACGATCTTTCTGCCGCTGTACTGACCGGGTATCTCATAGTTATCTGACCCTGTTTCCTCATGCTTCTCCTTTATATCGATAACGTCGTAATCGAAATCCGCAGACAGAAGCGCATTGTTCATGGAAACATAAGGAAAGAACCGTTTATCACAAAAGAAAAGAACTATCTTTTCCTTTTCTCCGGCACCGGAATATGCAAGATTATAAAGGCCGAACAACGCCAGACTCATTACCAGAGACAAAGCGGCTGCTATCCACGCTTTGGCGGAAACCTTTCTGACTCTGGTCGTTCTGTTAAGCTCAGGAGCCCTTCCGGTAAACTCCTCCTGAGGCGTGACGGTCCTTTTCTTCATGCAAGATCAACCCTTCGGGCAAAGCGTATCGCCGAGCGTTCTTATATCTTCAGGTCCTAAGATCAGGATTATGTCACCGGGCTCGATAAGCTCGTCTATCCTTTTCCTGAGTTCTTCCCTGTCCTCATAAAACTCTGAATCACCGCCGCGCTTATTGATCTCATCAGAAATATCCTTGGAAGAGATATCATGCATATTGATCTCACGGTCGGAGAAGATCTCGGCAAAGAGTACTTTTCTGCAAGGCAGAAGGCTCGTTACATAATCCTCGAAGAGCTTCTTTGTCCTGTCGTATGTCAGAGGCTGGAACACAACGAGGATGTTGTTGTGAGGCATGTTTGAAGCTGCTTCGATAGTGGCTCTTGCCGCTGTCGGATGATGCGCATAATCAACTACGACATCGCATCCTTTGTACTTTCCCTTTACCGTATATCTTCCATCGGCACCTCCGAAGCCGTTCAGCGCGGCAATAATGCTTTCCGGTGAAGCGCCGTTGAGGTAAGCGGCTGCCGCAGCATTAAGCGAATTCGAGATGTTATGCGTTCCGGGAATGCGCAGATGCACTTTACCGAAAGAAACGCCATCGTGAATGATCTCGAATGACGGAAGTCCCTGTTCGAAAGAAATGTCTTTTGCATAGAAATCAGCAACCTTGCCTGAGACTTCGCAAGGAGCATCATCGGTGGAACATGTCACGACATTCGGGAAAGTTCTGCCTGACGAGGCAAATGCTTTACGCGCTTCTTCTACCGATGAGGCAATGTGCCTGTCATGTCCTGAAACCACAATGTTTCCGTCATCACTTACAAGGCACATGAATTTCGCGAAAACATCAATAACATCCTGAATGGTCGGATAACAGTCAACATGATCGTGATCGATATTCGTGATAACTGCAGTCGTTGAAGAGAAATTCAGGAAAGACCTGTTGAATTCGCAGGCTTCTGATACAAGAACGCCCCTGTCCGCAGAGCCTGTCCTTACAGTTCCCTTGAACAGATCGAGATCCGCGCCGAGATGCACGGTCGGATCCGCACCGGCCTCGATCATCATGAGCGAGATCATTGATGTGGTCGTAGTCTTTCCGTGTGTTCCGGAAACGTTGATCACGCGTTTATAAGTTCTCGTGAAAGCGCCGAGGAACTCAGCCCTGTCCAAAACCTGAAGCCCGAGTTCTGCAGCTCTGCTGACTTCTTCATTCTGAGGAAGGATGGCAGCTGTCTTAACAAGAACATCCGGCTTGAAATCATCTATGTTTCCGGCCACCTGCGTGCCGTAGACCTTAATGCCCTCTTTTGCGAGGATATCAGTTCTCTCACCGGGATGGTTATCGGAACCGCCAACAACGAATCCCGCAGCTTTCGCAAGCTTGGCCAGGCCGTTCATCGAAATACCGCCTATGCCGATAAAATAGATCCTTGCACCGTTTTGGAGATCATCGAGTTTAAATTTCTTGCTGTCTAACATAATGAACCACTTTCCTCTATATATTTAGAAAGACATTATACTTCAATTCAGTCTCTGACGGCAAAGTCGCCGACTTTGGCTTCCGTGAAACTGACCAGATCCACAGGCTTGAGCGTGATCTGCAGTCCCCTTTGTCCGCCGCTTACGCTCACGCTGTCAACAAGTTCTATCATCTCATCGATGAAAGTCCTGTATTTCTTTTTCATTCCGATCGGTGAACAGCCGCCCCTGATATACCCGGTAACGTTAAGAAGGTCTTTAACATGGATCATGTCGACACGCTTTTCGCCGGCAAGCTTTGCCGCCTTCTTAAGATCAATCTCGTCATCGACGCAGATGCAGAAGACAAGATATTCTCCCTTGTCGGAAACAGCGACCAGAGTCTTAAAAACTTCCTCATACGGGACGCCGAGGTACTCTGCCACATGATGACCGTCAAGGTCATTTTCGTCGTACTCGTATTCCTTATATTCATAATCGATGCCCGCCTTGTCGAGCATCCTCATTGCATTGGTCTTCTTAAAAGCCGGCATTATCTTTAACCTCTTATTCTTCCAAAAACTATGTCTGATATAATAAGTCAAATTCATTCTTTTGAAAACATCAGGAGGCGTTCCCATAATGCTTGAAAAGGAATATCCCGCACACGACATCAACGCGGTCTTTGACATGCTGCAGTCTACCATCGAGGCAGGAGGAACCGACGAAAAGGCTCAGGACGAGCTTTTATTCCTCAACCACCTCTTTGCTGCTCTTCCGCCGGAAGCCGTCGAATACGGAATGATGTTCCTTCACGGCGAGAAAAACCTTCCTGAATCAGTCAGCGAAATAGTTCCTTTGTTCATCCGTTTTGCAAGCCTTGCCGAATACTGCGAAAAGGTAGACAGATTAAGGGCGATTCCTTCCAATATGACGACACATGAAATCCTTGACCGCAAAGCGCTGATGGATTCTCTTGAAGATCATGAAAAGGCATTCTGCAAGCCTCTTCTGGGTTACCAGTTCAACAGCAGAACGCAGGTCACCGCACCTGACTGCTCCGGTAAAAAAGATGAAGAGGAAGAAGGCAACGGCAGACTCCTTCTTATGAACAACCAGGCAGCCGTTTTCGTCTGCCCTGACCCTTATAAGACTTCCATTTTTTATGAGACAAAACTCGGATTCAAAGCCGCACATCTCGATGATGAAGCTATGCCGCATATCAGGCTTACACGTGACAACATCGCGGTCATCCTGGTCAAAGGAAGCGGCGATATAGCAAGGCCTCTGCGCAAGTTCGGCATCAAGTACGACATGTATATCTACTGTTCGGAGCCTTACCTTCTGCAGAACGAGCTTACCGGATCAGACGTAAAGATCATCGAACAGCTTCCTGACGCTCACGAAGCAAAGCAGATGAAAGTCAACAGACAGTTTGTCTTCGAGGACTGTGACGGAAGGCATATCTGCGTATCGCAGAGCCTTGAAAAGCAATGATAAGGATCAGGACTGTTCAGCCGGCTTAACGGCGACAGTTGCTTTTTCGAGGGCTTCACGGCCCAATGTCATAATATGTCCGCAGCCGCAGCATTTAAGCTTCATGTCGGCGCCTGCACCGGCAACGGTCCAGTCCGCGTTTCCGCACGGATGCTTTTTCTTGAGGGTTACAATATCGCCTTCCGCAAACTTGTATCTGTAGAATTTACCCGGCATTTTTTATCCCCCACGTGACACGTTCATTGCCGCCGTAATCCCTTACGGTTGCAACCATTTCAAAGCCTGCATCCTTACAAAGCCTTCTCACTGATCCGCCCTGGAGATAACCGTGCTCGACAAACACGGCGCCTCCCGGAACGAGAGAAGCAAAAGCCTTTTTGAATATGCTCTCATAAAAGTCCAGACCTTCATAGCCTGCCCTGAGCGCAAGTTCAGGTTCATATTCCCTTACCGAGCTATCGAGCTCTTCCATCTCGGCATCAGTTATATAAGGAGGATTGGAAATAATGAAATCAAACTTTCCCGGAAGGTCATCCTTAAGGATATCGTTTTTTATGACCTCAAGAGAAGACGGATCCCTTAACTGATGCAAAACGTTATATCCTGCCGTTTCCAAAGCCGTCCCGCTTATGTCGGTGATAATTCCGTTAACACTGTAACCATGCGACAAAAGTTCGTTGGCAACAGAGATCCCCGCACAGCCTGTACCCGTGCAGATGTCTGCAAAACGGATTTCCTTCCGTCCGCTTCCTAAAGGTATGTTCAGCACGTCGCCCGTCGCAAGATCGTGACACCCGCAGTATCTTATCGCACACTCGACAAGAAGTTCCGTATCAGGTCTCGGAATAAGGACTCCGGGCACGACGCGGTAGTCTTCACGCCAGAAATGCCTGTGTCCAAGGATATAAGCCAGAGGCTCCCCTTTTGCACGCCTTGCGGCAGCAAGAGAAAGAGCCTCCCCTTCTAATTCTTCACACAATATGCGTGCATCGATCTGAGCTTCCTCATCACCTGATTCAGTGAGAAGTCTTAAAACATCACCAGATGTCATCTTCCTTGTTCTCCGGAATTACGGCCTGAAGTGATGCGATAGCTACTTCAACGATAGCAGCATCAGGTTCAGCGGTCGTGAACTTCTGAAGCCAGAGTCCCGGTTTGCAGAGCAGTCTGCAGAAACCGTTTTTGTCATGGCGACCGACAAAACGCAGGAGTTCATATGAAATACCGCAAATAAAAGGTATCGCAACAAGGCGGATCAGGAGATTGACCCACATAGGCTGTGTTCCCGTAAACACACTGATGACCGTATAGATCATGATGGAAATGGCAAGAACGATAAACATGAATGCAGTTCCGCAGCGGGGATGGAATCTGGGGTACTTAAGAACATTCTCTGCAGTAAGATCTTCACCTGCCTCATAGCATGCAATGGTCTTATGCTCAGCTCCGTGATACTGCCAGACACGCTTTATGTCCTTGATCTTTGAAGCGTTGATGAGATAGAGCAGGAAGATCAGGATCCTCAATATGCCCTCGACGAGATTGAGGATAATGTTCATCCAGGTCAGCTGCACAATACGCTCGGGAATGAATTTGGTTGCAATGTCAACAATAAGACGCGGAAGGAGTATGAAGAGTCCGACGCTGAGAAGTATGCCGAGAATAGCCGCAAAAGTAACAACAACGTTGCGGTGACGGTTAAGAAACTCATCAAGCTTTGAAGGTTTCTGTTCCTCTTCTTTTTCATCCTCGGGCTTTCCCTCTTCGGATATATCCGCGGACCTCATCAGAGCTCCGGTACCCGTAACGAGCATCTTATAGAACCTTATGCAGCCTCTGATGAAAGGTATCTTATCGAAATAAGACACTTTCTCGCTCTGCTTGATCTCTTCAACGTGTATCGTGCCGTCACCTTTGCGGACAGCGAGCGCAGTCCTGGAAGGACCGACCATCATGACTCCCTCGATCAGAGCCTGACCGCCGATAGTCGTCTTCTTGCAGGGCTTACCGGTCTCGCATTTGACCGCATCCTCTGCCGACCTGACGGCAGGTTTATTCTCTTTTTTCTTAGACATATTCAATCTCCCCACAGGGTTACTTATTCATTAATATGCTGATTATATCATTATTGCTCCGGGAATTAGATGCACAGTAGCGGCAAAAAGAAAAAGAGCCGCGCATTTGCACAGCTCTTTGGTTATTCTTTCTAACCCGGGTAAAGTGATTAAGCCTTGCCCATTCTCTTGTTGAACTTATCAACACGTCCGCCTGTATCAACGAGCTTCTGCTTACCCGTATAGAACGGATGGCAGTTAGAGCAGATATCTACTCTGAGGTCGCTCTTCGTAGACAGTGTCTCGAATGTGTTACCGCAAGCACATCTTACAGTTACAACCTGTGCCTGAGGATGGATGCCTTCTTTCATTGTTTTCACCTCTCAATCAAAGATATGACGCGTAATGTTGGTATCACGTATGCCATACCGGATTACTAAATCAGCCTTGCTATATTACTTGAATAAAAACCCGTTGTCAATCAGCCGCGAAAGATTTCTTGACCGAAAGGATAAACGACTTGTTATTCGTGGTCTTCTCCATGAAGTTGATGACCGCATTGGTGGCAGTGGTCGTATCGGCCTCCGCGATCCTCCTTCTGATGAGCCAGACGGCATCAAGCTCTTCAGGCAGCAGGAGCAGGTCTTCCCTTCTCGTACCGGACTTGTCGACTGCGATAGCCGGGAAGATACGGCGGTCGGCAAGCTTTCTGTCGAGCGTAACTTCCATGTTGCCCGTACCCTTGAATTCCTCGAAAATGACTTCGTCCATTCTCGAACCTGTTTCGATAAGGGCTGTGGCAAGGATCGTAAGACTTCCGCCGTGCTCGATATTACGCGCCGCACCGAAGAATCTCTTAGGTCCGTAAAGTGATCCCGGATCGAGACCGCCCGAAAGCGTTCTGCCGGTAGGATTGATAGTGAGGTTATAAGCTCTGGCAAGTCTTGTCATTGAATCAAGAAGGATAACAACGTCCTTTCCGAGCTCAACGAGACGCATAGCTCTCTCGAGTACAAGTTCAGTAACCCTGACGTGATTCTCAGGGCGCTTGTCAAATGTGGAATAAACGACTTCACCCTTGATGTTTCTCTGCATGTCCGTAACTTCCTCAGGACGCTCGTCGATGAGAAGAACGATGAGTATGCAGTTGGGGTTATTTGCGGTAATCGAATTCGCAACCTTCTGGAGAAGTATTGTCTTACCTGCCTTCGGCGGTGAAACGATCATACCTCTCTGGCCTTTTCCGATAGGTGAGAAAAGATCGATTATTCTTGTTGAAATATCTTCCTTTTCCGTCTCGAGAGTAAGTCTCTCATCAGGATAGATGGCTGTGAGATTCTCAAACTTCGGGCGTCTTCTGATGTTCTCGAAATTATTCGTCTCATCTACTTCGATGCCGTTAACGGAGACTATCCTCTTAAGCGGAGCATATCTGTCCTTGCCTCTCTTGGGAGATGCAAAGCCCTTGATGTAATCGCCGCGGCGAAGTCCCATTCTCTTGATGAACTGGCCGGAAACATATGCGTCATCCTCACCGGGAAGATAGTTTCTTCTGTGAACAAATCCGCAGAAATCGTTCTTGTTGTTTCCGTCCTGATTGCCGATGGAAAGAACGCCTTCGATCTCGATCTCCGGAGGGATCTCAACAACAGGCTCCTCTTCAAGTGCAGCTTCAGTCTCTGCATCAGCTGCTACAACCTGTGTCTTAGTTTCCTGACCGGGACCGAAAGAGATCTTGCGTCTCTTAGATTTGATCCTTTCATTGTGACGGGGCTTATTCTGCTCTTCGGTCTTTGCTGCTTCAGGAGCAGTTGTAGCCTCTGCGGGTGCAGGCTGTTCAGCGTTCTCAGTAGCAGGCTTCTCCTCAGTTTTTTCAGCGGGAGCTTCAGTCTCAGCAGCTGGCGCTGCCTCCTCAGTCTTCTTTTTGCGGCCGCGCTTTGCAGGTGTCTTTGCCTTTGTCTTTTCAGCAGTTTTCTTCTTCTCTTCAGCAGGTGCTGCGGATTCTTCCTCTGCAGTTTTTTCGGCAAGAGCCTCAAGCGGAGTTTCAACTACTGATTCTTTAGTCGCTTTAGCTTCTTTTGCTTTCTTGGTGCGGCCTGCACGCTTCTTTGCAGGTTTCTCTTCGGGAACGGGAGCAGCTTCGGCGGATACCTTCTCCATCTTCACATCAGGGATCTGTGCGACCTCAGGCTGTGAGAGTTTTGCGCCACCGTTCATTATAGCTGCGATAAGATCTTCTCTGGTCTTGCTTCCGACTTCTTCGGCAGTGTAATCGCCAAAAGCGACTGCAATCTGCGCAAGGTCAGCATCAGTCTTAGAGTTCAGACTTTCAAAATCGTCCATGAATACCTCTCATGTATAGTTTTAGATATCAAAATTCAAATCGTGGAAATTGGGATCAGTTACAAAAGATCAATCGAATTACCAAAGGAAATATCTATTGTCAGGATCAACCCGACTGCGTGAATTTTAACATTACGTTTTTTACTCGTCAACACTTATTTTGTGCATATTTCGGTCTCTGTAAACCGCGAATAAAAATAGACGCCCATCAATAGATAGATGAGCGTCTATAAAGTTAAAAACCGGTAAGATCAAACGTCGCTTGAAAGTGCGGCAAACTTGTCCATCATGTCGAGCGCCTTACCTGTTCCGATAACAACGCACGATACAGGATCCTGAGCGAGATAGACATCGATGCCGATCCTGTTGGAGAGCATGTGATCAAGACCGTAAAGCATTGCACCGCCTCCTGTCATAACAATACCTCTCTGCGAGATATCAGCCATGAGTTCCGGTGGTGTTCTCTCGAGAACGTTATGCACTGCTTCAAAGATCTGTGTGATAGGTTCCTCAAGAGCTTCGAGCATCTCTGTTGAAGAAACGGTAACTGTTGAAGGAAGACCCGTGATGATGTTTCTTCCCTGGACATCCAATGTAAGCTCCTCGTCTCTCGGATAAGCGCATCCGATCTCGATCTTAAGCTTCTCGGCGGTCTTCTCACCAATGAGGATGTTATGTCTCTTTCTGACGTGCTTGATGATGGCTTCATCGAACTTATCGCCTGCCACCTTAAGTGATGCGTCAACAACAGGCTCGCAAAGCGAGATAACGGAAATATCCGTCGTACCGCCGCCGATATCAACTACCATTGAACCGCATGCCTTTGTAATGTCGATACCTGCACCGATCGCTGCGGCGATAGGCTCCCTGATAAGGAAAACGTCCTTTGCACCGGCATGACGGCAAGCATTCTCAACTGCCTGTTGCTCTACAGGTGTGATAACAGAAGGAACGCAAACTACGATAGTAGGCTTAAAATATGTTGCACGAAGTCCTGTGCAGACACGGCCGATAAATGCCTTAAGCATAACTTCGGTCGCACGGAAGTCTGAGATAACGCCTTCACGGAGCGGCCTGATGGCTTCTACGATTCCCGGAGTCCTTCCGAGCATGAGGCTTGCGGATTCACCGACTGCCAAAACTTTACCTGTTCTGCTGTTTACTGCGACTACAGAGGGTTCTTTAAGGACTATTCCTTTGCCCCTGATATATATCAACACGCTGCTGGTGCCGAGATCGACACCAATCTCCATGCCTAATGCCATAAATTATCACCTCAAAATATATAGAAACGCCGATTTTTAGCGTATTATTACAAAATCAACGCCCTATTATTACATCACATTACCCAAAAATCAATTATTTGAATATCAAAGCTAATTACAACTGTGTTTCATTTTTATTCCTCTGGTGCTAAAATTAGTTGTTATTTTTTAAGTATTAAGGAGCAGTGTCATGAGTTATTCAATCGAGACCGACAAAAAATGGCAGGCAAAATGGGCGGAGACCGGACTTTATAAGTTCAATCCGGATGCAGAAGGCAAAAAGCTTTATTGCCTTGAGATGTTCTCTTATCCTTCCGGCGCCAACCTACACCTTGGTCACTGGTATAACTATTCCCTTACTGACTCCTGGGCAAGGTTCAAGCACATGCAGGGCTTCAACCTCTTCCACCCCATGGGATTCGACTCATTCGGACTCCCCGCTGAGAACTATGCGATCAAGACAGGTATCCATCCCCAGGACTCAACTCTCAAGAACATCGCTACGATGGAAGGCCAGCTCAAGGCCATGGGCACTACAGTAGATTGGGATTATGAGATCAAGACATGCATGCCTGACTACTACAGATGGAACCAGTGGTTCTTCATTGAACTCTACAAGAGAGGTCTTGCTTACCGTAAGAACGCACCCGTAAACTGGTGCCCTTCATGCAAGACCGTTCTTGCCAACGAGCAGGTCGTTGACGGCGCTTGCGAGAGATGCCATACGGAAGTTGTCAGAAAGAACATGACTCAGTGGTTCTTCAAGATCACAGAGTATGCTCAGGAACTCTTAGATGATCTTCCGAAGCTCGACTGGCCTGAAAAGACCAAGAAGCTCCAGAAAAACTGGATCGGCAGATCCGAAGGTGCTCAGGTAGCCCTCTACGTCGAAAAGGACGGAAAGAGACTTACGAACGAGGACGGTTCTCCCATGAAGCTCGAAGTGTTCACCACGAGAGTCGATACTTTCATGGGTATCACATATGTCGTTATCGCTCCTGAGTCAGAGCTTTGCGCTAAGCTTACCACCGATGAGTGCCGCGAAGCCGTTGAAGCATACCGCCAGGCTACTGCAAAGGTCAACGAGATCGACCGTATGTCCACGACACGTGAGAAGACAGGCGTCTTCACTGGTGCTTATGCAATCCATCCTCTGAACGGCAGAAAGGTTCCTATCTGGGCAGCAGATTATGTTGTCGCAGGCTATGGTACCGGCGTTGTCATGGCTGTTCCTTCACACGATGAGAGAGACTACGATTTCGCTCACAAGTACGGTCTTGACATCATCCGTGTAATCCAGCCCGAAAAGGGTGTTGATTCCGAACTTCCCTACTGCGAGAAGAAGGGTTATCTCACTAACTCCGATGAGTTTGACGGCATGGAAATGCACGATGCCCAGAAGGCCATCGTCGCAAAACTCGCCGAGATAGGCATGGGTGAATGGAAAGTCAACTTCAGGCTCCGTGACTGGCTCATCTCCCGTCAGAGATATTGGGGAACTCCGATCCCCATGATCCACTGCCCTTCATGCGGCGTTGTACCCGTACCCGAAGAAGAGCTCCCCGTTCTTCTCCCATACGACGTGGAATTCACACCTGACGGTGAAAGCCCGCTCGCCAAGTGCGAATCATTCATGAACTGCAAGTGCCCCAAGTGCGGCGGTGATGCAAGACGTGATCCCGATACGATGGACACCTTCGTTGACTCTTCCTGGTATCAGTTCAGATATCCTGATAACAAAAACGACAAAGCGATGTTCTCAAAGGAAAAGATCGACAAGTTCTGCCCTGTCGACAAGTACGTCGGCGGCGCCGAGCACGCATGCATGCATCTGCTCTATGCAAGGTTCTTCACAAAGGCCATGCGTGACATGGGCCTTCTCGATTTCGACGAGCCTTTCACAAGCCTCGTTCACCAGGGAACCATCTTGGGACCTGACGGACAGAAGATGAGTAAATCCAGAGGCAACACTGTTGCACCTGACGATTACATCAGCAAGTACGGTTCAGACGTATTCAGAACATATCTGGGATTCGGATTTGCTTACATCGAAGGCGGTCCGTGGGCAGATTCCGGGCTCCAGGCGATCGTCAAGTTCTTCAGAAGGATCGAGACATGTGTATCCGAATGCGCAGGCACGGATGCTTCCGCGGTTCCCGCTAAGGCAGACATGACATCTGCCGACAAGGAACTCAACTATGCTGTCAACTACGCTATCAAGAGTTCAACGGCAGACATCGAGAAGTTCCAGTTCAACACTCCTATCGCAAGAATGATGGAACTCTTGAATGCTATCACCAAGTACAGCCAGGATAGTTCCTGCAAGGCTGAGTTCAAGAGATATGCAACAGAGAAGCTCGTTCTTCTCCTCGCACCTTTCGCTCCCCACTTCACTGAAGAACTCTGGTGTGAAGTACTCGGCAACGGCTATTCCGTTTACAACCAGAAGTGGCCTAAAGTCGATGAGAGCGCACTCGTAAAGGACGAGATCGAGATTGCAGTCCAGATCAACGGTAAGGTCCAGTTCAAGGTCAACATCCCTGCAGAAGCTGATCAGGATGCAGTCGAAGCCATCGTAAAGGCTGACGACAGACTTGAAGGCGCTCTCGCCGGCAGATCTGTCATGAAGTTCATCTACGTTAAGGGCAGGATCGCAAACATCGTAGCTAAGTAAACTCAACAGTTTCCAAGGATCCTAAAGGCTGCCGCTCAAACGGCAGCCTTTATAGTTTATTAACGGATTTTATATGTAAAGTGTGCTAGAATAATATCAAGTAAACTTTAGATGTAAAGGAGTGTACTATGAACTTTAAGAGTTTTGTCGATATGATCGACGTTATGACATGTATACTCTCCGTCGAAACTAAAGAAGACGGTTCTTATGGCGAGATCAGGATCGTAAACGGCAACCCTTCTTATATTGCATCTATTGAGGTTCCCAATCCTGAACTGCCTCAAATGATCACAAGCAAATTCATCCCAAACAGCCTGTATCAGAAATACATTCCGAAAGATCTGAATTTCGAGGACTTCTGCTACAGATGTGCTGTTTTGAAACAGCCGATGCACACTTACGTTCATCCGGAAAGATTCGACTTCTGGTTCAACCTTTACATGATCCCTCTGCAGAGTGTCGGAAACATTCACTACTGCACTTATTCACAGATAATCTCCAGGAATGCCGACAGCGAGCAGATGAGCAACACATCGGCTTCCACCGCATCGGCAGTCCTCAACACCTGCATCAAGCTCAGGGGCGCTACAAACTTCCAGCATACGATGGATGAAGTTATTTCGGATATCAGAAAGATCATCGACGCACAGTCATGCGTTGTACTCCTTACCGATCATGAGACGAGATCATGTTCCGTCTTAGGCGAATCACGCAACGAGTATTCAATGCTTCCGAGCATGAACAGGCTCCTTGACGACAAGTTCTACGATCTTACCGCATCCTGGAAAGATACGATCGGCGGAAGCAACGGTCTGATAATCAAGAATTCCAATGACTGGCAGTACTTAAAGGAAAAGAATCCCGCATGGTACGAATCACTCAAGAAAGAGCATGTTGAAAGCCTAGTCCTCTTCCCTCTCGATGTCGGAAGCGAAAACCTCGGTTACATCTGGGCATGCAACTTTGATATCAACAATACCGTGAAGATCAAGGAAACACTTGAACTCACCATCTATTTTGTTGCATCGGAGATCGCAAACCACAAGCTTCTCGAAAGGCTTAAGAGATTAAGCTCCATAGATATGCTCACCGGTGTTCTCAACAGGAACGAAATGAACAACAGGATCGACGGTTTAAGGACGGGTGCGTCACCGGCGCTTAAGGGTGTGGGCATTATCTTTGCGGATCTCAACGGACTTAAGAAAGTCAATGACAATGGCGGGCACACCGCAGGAGACCTGCTGCTCAAGAATGCTGCCATAGTTCTCCAGAACGTTTTTATCGGCGATGAGATCTACAGAGCAGGCGGTGATGAATTCATGGTCCTTCTTTCCTACACCAGCGAAGATGAGATAATCGAAAAGTGCAAGCGTGTCAGATCACTTTCAAAACAGTATAAAGATGTCAGCTTTGCCTTGGGTTACAGTTATCAGAACAACTCATCTGACATCACCGAAGCACTTAAACTTGCAGATCAGAGAATGTACGCAGATAGAGAGGAATTCTACAAAACCCATCCCGAATTCAGAAGATAAAAAAATAGGTGCAGGTTGAGTTCCTGCACCTTTTATTTGCTGTTATAACAGACTGCTTCAGGTCATGACGATACAGCTGTCATCGATCTGATCAGGCGTCTTAAACCCGGTGCAGCTCATGACGAATCTGAGTTCGTTGTTCACCTTGGCAATGAACTTCTCCACACCTTCCGTGCCGCCCTCTTCAAGTGAAGGAATCATGGCCCTTCCTACGGCAGCAGCATCTGCTCCGAGTGCAAGGCATTTATAAACGTCAGCACCTGAACTGATACCGCAGTCTACGATTATCTTAACGTCTCTTCCCTCAAGCGCTTTCTTTATCGAAGGAAGTACCATAAGCGGCGGAACCGCATAAGGAAGCCTTCCGTGATGATGGCTGACGATGATCGCCTTCGCGCCGAGATCTGCGCACTTAACCGCTTCTTCCTCACTCAGGACACCCTTGATAAAAAAAGGCAGTTTTGTTGACTCGATATAGGAACGGATCATGTCGGATGTCTGAACCGTCATGAGTTCTCCGATGACAACATCAAGGCCTTCGCTGCCGAAGATGTGATCGATGTCCATTCCGATACCGAATGCGCCTTCATCTTCAGCAAACTTCATCTGATCTCTTACCTTCACATTGTCTGCATACGGCTTTACGATGCGGACGGTCCTTGCGCCTGTATCCGCTATGCGCTTATACATATCATTTTCCATCATGCCGACGAAGTTAAGTATTCCCATGTTCTTAGCAGCAAAAGAATATTCCTCAAGACCTGTCTTGCCGCGTCCGCCAAACTCTTTGAGATGAGAAAAAGCAGGCATCATGACGGGGCTGGAAAAACTTGTCCCGAACATTTCGATCCCTGTATCCGCGACAACGGAATCTATCAGTCTTTCCTTGAAAAGAATGCTGTCCAGATAGCGCTCGGTTATCTCATTTGCATCCGATATCCTACTGTATGCCATAGAGAACCTCCTTGAGGTAATTCATATAATTTATATAGTCTTCATCGGTATTTAAATGTTCAAGGATAACCGGCATGTCAGGATCGATGGCACTCATCTTCTGGACATAATAACGCAGCGGATATTCCCCCCTGCCCGGCGCACATTCCTCAAGCTGGAAAGTATATTCTTCCTTAAGGTGAATGTCTTTTATGTGACAGCTCCTGATCCTGTTTCCGAGAAGTTCCGCGCAACGGTCAATAAAACACTCGGCCTTGTAATAGCGGTCAAAGGAATTGGTCATGTTTATAATGTCCATGTGCACCGCAAAACGGTCACGGTCAACATCTTCAATTAGCCTTACATAATCTTCCGGACCTGTCGGTATCATCCAGGGCATCGGTTCCAATGTGAAATACGTATTGGTTATCTCCGCCCTGTCGATAATCTCCTGAACCATTTTAACGATCTCTGATCTGGTTTCTTCAGTGAAGTTTTCCTTATAGTGTCCGTCCCATCTCGGGCCCATAGCGCCTGCTACATTTACTGCACAACGTGCACCGATGCGGTCTGCGAGCTGAAGCTGTTTTACACAGTAATCACGCTGTGCTTTTCTGTCTCTTGCATCTAAAGACATGGCGTTTCTCCAGATACCGACTTCTGCTATGAGAAGGTCATTCGCCCTGGCAGCTTCAACATATTCTTTTATCTTCTCTTCCGCATCATCTGAAGACAGCGGGAACACGACAGCTCTGCATCCTAACAAGACCTGGTTCTTCGCCCATTCTTCTGCCGAATCATGTTTAAGGGGACTTGATGTACCGAGCCTCATATCGCCTCCTGGATCATGTCTTTTCGATTATGTTATCACCTTCTCTTCTCAAAGACCCTGAATGGACGAAGGTTCACAATGAAAGTGACAGATAAGACCGAATTATGTTGTAAGACCGAAAGCTTTTTCCACCAGCTCAAGAGTCTGATCAATGCTTCTTCCGTCATCTCTTTTGATAACCGTAAAACCGGAATTAAGATACCGGTCATAGCGCTCCCGGGAATTGATGAGCATGAGTCCCCGGCGGTAATTCTCCAATGCCTTTTCAGGATCGGGTTCTTCCATTATCAGCTTGTATAAATACTGCTTTTCCTTATCGGGACGCTCAAAAAATCTGTTAACCGAGATCATGGGATCCGCAAGCATAACAAGAACGTGATCATGCGGCGTGATCTTCTTGAGCGTTTCAAGTGAGATGTTCGAATCTACAAACACCGGCTTTCCTTGTGTGCACAGATCATTTAAGATACGCAACTCGAGTATCTCGCACTCTTTTGCAACACCGTCTATCCACGCCAGATATTCTTCAGGCGTGCGCCTTATAAAATCATGCCAGTCTTTAAGATCGCGGGTGTATGTAAGACAGGGAAATTCTTTGCTGTCCAATTCAACTGAAAAACGGTCATGGTAATTCTCTTCACACAAAATGCCGTCATGCTTTCCGGCAAGAAGTTTTACCATCGTTGATTTGCCGGCATATGCCGAGCCTTTTATGAAGTATGCATTATCGAAAAACACTCTTTGTTATCTCCGTATATTAAACGCCTGTCATTCTTCAGGATCAGGCGTTTTGTCGAGTCCGAATTCTATGTCCATTAAGTTCAGTACCTTGCGGGTAGTTTCAAATGCAGTTCCCAGCATTCCCTTGGAATAGGTAACAGTGTCACGTTTTCCTGATGGTTCATCGTTCTCTTTGATAAGAGACCTGAGTTCAAAACTCTTTCCCTGTATCTGAGCAAGGATATTCACAAGCTTATTAAACGAAATAAAGTACTCACTGTATTTCTCATCCGCATGGGCCGCACCTTCAGCGATCCTCTCGTAGAGATTGTTAAACCTGATATCAGACATCTTCAACGAGGTGCTGATATCGGCAGGTCTTTTCCATTTTCCCGCACAGAGCACGCGTCCGCGGAGCGCATATACATTGCCCGGATCACGCATCAGCATGCAGCTGTACCACACGTCTGCTTCGTTGTACTCTCCTATGACCAGTGCTTTGTGCGCCTTAGTGTGAGCATCCTTGTTAAACAGAACGGTACTGCCGAAAGCAACGCCGCAATACATGCATCTGTATATCTTCCCTTCCTGATCAGGAAGAAGTTCACCGCCGCATTTTGTACAGATAACTTTGATATTGTTTTCCATCAGAAACTCCTGCCGTCAGAACGTTTTGGTGTGTATTTCACTTCAGCCGCCTTGCTGGTCTTCGGTTCCATTTTCACAAGCGCCCTATATGCCTGGGAATACTTATTACCTGTCTCAGCAAGTTCAGTTGCGACTGCTCCGCTCTTGCCGTTATTTACTTTCATCCGCTCGCTGATCTCAGCCTGTCTTTTCTCATCCGATCTTTTATTGAAGATCAGGACGGCAATAACAATGGCGGCGACGCCTGCAATTACTGCGAAAGCCCACAAGCTCAGGAAATAGATAAGCACAATAATGATGGTAAAACCACCGATGACCAGACCATACACACCTCTGGAATCATCGTCCCCGTAACTGTGTTTGGAGGTCACCGCGGCTATTACCCTGCCGGCAGACTTAGCCTTTTCCCAGGCTTCCTCATTAGCTTCTTCACGCTCAAGTTCGACCTCGACTATCTCACCGAATCTTCTGTTCGATTCACCGGAAAGCCTGGCCTTTTCTTCAGATGCAGCCTTATGTTTCTGAGCAAGATCGACCAGTTCATAAAGCTTCTCAAAATACGGCTGATCAGCCTCTTTCGCCTGCTCTTTGACCTTATTAAGACAGTCCTTCATCTGATCAAAAGAACAGTCCGTCAGCTTTTCGGGTTTCTTAAATGATTCAGTCGAAATAACGGGACCGCTGCAAAGCACAAGACCGCGGAGCGCATAAAAATCCTGCGGATCGCTTTCAAGGATCGCGCTGTACTTCTCTTTTGCTGAAATGAACTCCAGCTGACGCATGTTGGTTTCCGCGTCTGCCAGAAGTTCATCGTGATGCATCTGAACAAAGTCATATGCATTGCCGCAAAACGGGCACTCATAGACTTCCTGACTCTTATCGACGGTCAACGCACCGCCGCATGACGAACACGTATAACTGACTAAATCTCTCATTTTGTAATTGGAAAGCTATCCAGGTTCAAACGCAAATTCCACCCCTACCAATATAAATATATATCAAAGAAGTTTGCGTTGCTATATGAATCGTATCAGGAAGTATACAGATATTGCTTTTTACTTTTTTGGAGTTCCTTTAGAAACTGGCTTTTTAGCCGTCCCAGCCGGAGTTTTAGGTGCTGCCTTGGGAGGCGCCTTCGGAGTAATGACTTTTCTCTTCTTGATGTGATTTCCGACGATCTCAGAAACGTCCGAGATCGTCATGAACGCAGACACATCCGCATCGTTGATTATCTTCTTTATCGCAGGCACTTCGACTCTCGTGATGACGCAGTAAAGCACGGTCTTTATGCCGTTGCTGACCATGCCCTTTCCTTCCATCTGCGTGCAGGTTCTGCCGAGCTGTGAATAGATGGCATCAGCGATGTCCTTGCCGTGATCAGTGATGATCATGACGGACTTACCCTGCTCCATGCCGTTTTCAACGATGTCTATGACCTTGGAAGTTATGAAATATGTAAGCAGCGAATAAAGCGCCCTGTCTGGTCCGAAAAGAATGCCTGCCACACCGTATATGATTATGTTGAAGAACAGAACGATCTGGCCTACCGAGAATTCAACGTGTTTTGAAAGGAACATCGCAACGATCTCGGTACCGTCAAGACAGCCGCCGTAACGCAGGATCAAGCCGACACCGATACCTAACAGTACGCCTCCGAACGCCACAACAAGTATCTCCTTGTCGGTTACTTCCTTCATATCCTTGAAGACACTTAAGAATACAGAAAATATAACCATCGCATATACCGCTTTGACAAGGAATCTCATGCCCAGGCGTTTAAATCCCATGATCACAAACGGAACATTGAGGACAATGGTAAGGATTCCCAGCGGAAGCACTGTAAGCTGGCTGATTATCATCGAAACACCTACAATACCGCCGTCCAGTATCTTAAAAGGAACAAGAAACTCCTCGAGAGCGAAAGCAGCGATAACTGCTCCGACAGTTATAAAAAATAATGGAACTATCCAATGTTTGAAGATCTTGTTCATGTTCCGTAGCCAGTCCAGTTTGTTTTAACTAATTATAATACAAAAGCCCGGCGCATTGACCGCCGGGCAAGTTGTTTAACCGCAATGTAACAAGTGATTACTTGGCAAGTCTCTTTTCGAGAGCTGCCTTCTGCTCCTCGTATCCGGGCTTGCCGAGAAGAGCGAACATGTTCTTCTTGTAAGCTTCAACACCGGGCTGGTTGAAAGGATTTACGGCAAGGATGTAACCGGAGATTCCGCATGCCTTCTCGAAGAAGTAGATAAGTTCGCCGAGAGCGTATGCTGACTGTTCAGACATGTGGATAAGAAGGTTCGGAACCTTACCGTCAACGTGAGCGAGGATCGTTCCCTGCATTGCCTTAGCGTTAACTTCATTCATGTCCATGCCGGAGAGGAAGTTGAGGCCGTCAAGGTTATCGGGATCGTTCGGGATCTCGAAAGATCTTCTGGGCTGGTCGATCTGGACAACAGTCTCATACATGATCCTTGCGCCGTCCTGGATGAACTGGCCCATTGAGTGAAGGTCTGTCGTATTGTCAACGCCTGCCGGGAAGATTCCCCTGCCGTCCTTACCCTCGGACTCGCCGTAGAGCTGCTTCCACCACTCTGTCATGTAGTGGAAAGAAGGCTCATAGTTGACCATGATCTCTGTTGAATAACCTGAACGGAGCAGGCAGTTACGTACTGCAGCGTACTGATAGCAGGGATTCTCTGAAAGAGGAAGCTTCTTGTAAGCCTTGGAAGCATCCCTTGCGCCCTTCATGAGCTCTCTGATGTCGATGCCTGCAACAGCGATAGGAAGAAGTCCTACAGCAGTAAGAACGGAGAAACGTCCGCCTACGTCATCAGGTACTACGAATGACTCGTAGCCTTCCTCTGTAGCGAGGCCCTTAAGAGCTCCCCTTGCCTTGTCTGTTGTTGCATAGATACGGGATCTTGCTTCTTCCTTGCCGTACTTCTTCTCCATGTAAGCGCGGAGGATACGGAAAGCGATCGCAGGCTCTGTGGTTGTTCCTGACTTGGAGATGATGTTGAGGGAGATATCTTTACCCTCGATAACATCCATGAGGTCAGCAAGATATGTGGCACTGATAGAATTACCGCAGAAAAGGATCAACGGACTCTTTCTTACCTTCTTGGATACAGCATTCTGGAAGCTGTGGTTCAGCATCTCGATAACAGCTCTTGCTCCGAGATAGGAACCGCCGATACCGATAACGATGAGAACATCGGAATCCCTTCTGATCTTCTGAGCAGACTTGCGGATCCTTGCGAACTCTTCCTTGTCATATGCTGAAGGCAGATCAAGCCAGCCGAGAAAATCGTTTCCCGGGCCGTTCTTCTTATGAAGCATGTCAGCAGCAGCCTTAACCTGAGGCTCCATTCTGTCGATTGCTTCCTGTCCGCCGATAAAACCGAGTGCGTTTGAATAGTCAAATGTAATCATCTCAATAACTCCTTGCAGATTATTTCAAAAGCATTACAAAGTATATCACCGCAAAGAGCGTTCTTAAACAGGTTTTTGACTTGAAAATCATCAAATTTAATGTATTTTTGCCCGTAACAGCAATAAATGAAGTATCAGTAATACCCGTTTATATCCGCGACGCCCTTAAAGAGCGTGAAAGACTCGAATATATTCTGGGGAGATCTGTCAGTAAGCGGTGACAGGATTACACCATAAGTGCTGCTCGCGGTCCATTCATATGCGATGCCGTCTTCACCGATCCCGGCATACATCGTCATATGCTGTCCCTTTGTCTTGTTCCAATCGTGATTGAACCAGACAAAGACATCACCGGGCTTAGCGCCTGTTTCCTTGAGATAATCGATCCATTCCTCATTCGACCAGCCGTGAACTCCGTCACTCCTGTCGGAAAGAGAGACCTGGGAATACTTGATCTTCCTGTTCTTGATAATGGTATTGAGGAAATGACTGTTAACGGAAGCCGTACCGTTACGGCACCATCCGAACTTGTCCTTATAGCTCTTTATGCCGCAGTAATTGATACCGATGCCGTAGAGCTGCTTTCCGTTACTCAAAGTGCCTTTCTTGTACTTTTTCGTAAACTTAGCCGTACCAAGAGCAACCCTGAAAGCAAGTGACACGGAGCCCGCGCAGTCCGTATATCCCTGAACCATCTTTCCCATGTGGAAATAGCCCACGCCGTCCATATACTCGAAATTCTTTATCAGCTGCTTCCTGAACACATCAGGATCAGTGTAGCCGCAGCTCAGTATATTCTTATATGTCATTATCGCACCGGCGTTTGAAGCTGCATAATAAGCATGCTCTTTCGTGCTGGTTATCCCCTCCTGGTTTCCGGGTTCTCCCGCTCCCTTTTCACGAAGCACGATCTGTATCTTGTCAATTCCGCAGAAACAGCCCGTAGAGCCTGAAGCCTGACCGTTTTCAGCCCAGCCGTGCCACCCGAAGGACTGCGTATATGTACGGTAATAGATATCATAATGTTCGGCCATCTCACCGGTAAGCTTCATCTGAATGCACTCAATCCGCTTTCCCTTTTTGCTGTTGCCGCTCATGGCTCCGGCAGATGTCCATCCTGTCCACTTTCCATCCTGGATATATGTCCTGTAAGTGATCCCTCCGGGATACTTTGAAGGGCCGAGCGAGATAGTGATAGCTTCGATACGCTTGGAAAAAGTACCGGATGCTTCTCCGTCCTTATTCCAGGTGGTCTGCCATCCGCTTGAGGTGATGCGGGGCCTGTAAATGACCGAAGACGTTAGATTCTCTCCTATCGGAACGAGTCTGACGCGAAGCTCCTCGATACGTTTCGTGTTATACATGGTTCCTGCGACAGTGCCGTCATGCACCCATCCCTGAGCATCTGAAAGTGAACTGACAGAAGCTTTGTATTCAACGAAATAATGCTTTGCGAGCTCGCCTGTGAGTTTTATCTGAACAGCTTCGATCCTGAGGTTTTTCTTTTTCGTGCCAACCACTTTGCCTGCATCTGCCCATTTGGACCAGCCCTTTTTCCTGATGTAGGCCCTGTATGTCAGGCTGCCCTCGTAACCGGTCTGATTCCTGATGCTGATCGAAAAAGCCTCAAGTCTCGTACCCTTCCGGCCAATGACGAGTTCACCGTCTTTAAACTGTGCGGTCGTTGATTTGTATTTCGGAAGATATCCTTTTCCGGACAGCGTGTATTTGATCTCTGCTGCAGGTTCTCCGGCGTTGCCGGCAGGATCCTGATTTAACTCGGGATCAGTCGCGGTCTCTTTTTCAGCAGGAGTTTCCGAAGGCTCCTCAGAAGAGGGTTCAGAAGGTTCTTCCGTTGTTTCAGGCACAGTCTCAGAAGGCCTTTCCTCCGGTGCTTCAGTCTCTGTTTCAGAAGGCGTTTCCTGTGTCGTTTCCGGAACAGTTTCGGATGGCTCTTCAGAAGAGGTTTCAGCTGTCGTTCCGGGTTCTTCAACCGTTTCTTCAGGTGCTTTTTCTTCCGGAGCCGTCTCCTCAGCAGCCTTTTCAGGCTTGGTTTCAGCTTCCTTCTCTTCTTTCTTTACAGAAGGTTTCGTTTCTTCCTTGCTGGACTCGTTTGTGTCTTCTTCAGTTGCAGTTTCAGTTACTTCATCTGCAAGAACGTATTCCAACGGCATCACTCCTGCAGACATGGAAAAGCAGGTCACCGCAGCCATTGCCGCAGCAGAAAGCCTTTTCCCGAACGATAAAAGATGTTGATTGTCCCACAGTTTTAGCATTTTTTAATTATATTAAAGTCACTAAGTCCATATCAATAAAAAATTGAGTCAATTTTCAGACTTTCGATTATAATTGAACACAAAGGAGACTCAAATGGCTGATTTTTCAATTGCTGAAGCAAAGATAAGGATACTCTATCTCGTAAGCCGTGTTCCCGGCATCAGTTATCACCTGCTCATGAACAGGTGTATCGACCAGCTCTACACGGATTTCTTCACTTTCAGCAGAGCCTATGAAGAATTGATCGCCGGCAATCTCATGGACCGTGAATACGATGAAGAAGACTCTTCTTCTGCAATAGGCGGCACAGAGACCCTGACGATCTCTGCAGGCGGAAAAGCACTGCTGGACGACGCAATGCCCGCGATCAATTCAACTGTCATCGCCAATCTCGATGTATCCGTAAAGGAACTTACGGAGGAAATGCGTCTTGCCTCACTGGTTACGAGTTCCAAGACGCCTGCGCCAGGAGGACTTTGGAAAGTTACTCTCTTTTCGGATAATTCCGGCATGCCTTTCCACGCTGAGATAACGGTAAAAAGCGAATCTGAAGCGTCAGATCTCTGCAGAGCGTGGAAGTCTTCTTACGGAAAGGTTCCCGGCCTGTTCCCGGGACTTATAAAGGATAACTCCTGATCCCTTATTTCTTGATCCTTATGATGTAGTATTCACCCGGCTGGAGGTTATTTCTCCTGCTCTGTGATCTGAGCGGACTTTCCGTCAGGAGTGTTCCGTTTTGTGAATACCTGAAAACAGTACTTTTCGTACTTCTGATCGCATTGTCGTTTATCAGGAATGCCTGCTGTGAATTCGATGCATTCGTTATGATCATAAGATAATCCGTTCCGTTGTAGAACACCGCATAAGAACACAGGCCGCGGAATGCTTCAGCTTTGCCCTTGTTCGCCGCATCAAGAGGCTCGGCGATATCTACATACAGTTCTTTCCATCCGCGGAAAGAAGCAAAAACGTTCGATACTCTCATGGCTTCAATGAACCCGGTGGAATTGATAAACATCGAATCATCAGTGTAAGCAGCCGGTCTGAAACTGACTCCCGCATCGAAAAGGAACATCTCGGCAAATGCCGATTTGTCGGATATCAGGAGCGATGCGATCTTACCGGCGTTAAGTCCGTCACCCACCGTGATCGAATTGATGTATTCGCCCTTGTTTCCGCTGGAGTCAACACGGGGCACATCGTACTGCGCAACCGAGAATGCAGTTTCCATATTGCCGATGAAAGTAGCGTTCTGATCATCGTTCTCGATCACAAGAGGCATCGTGTGGCTGTCTGCCGATGACATCATTACGCCGCCGTCATATTTCATTCCGTCAAGGAAGATTACCTTGTCCTTTATGTCGGTGAAGTATTCTGACTTCGAGAACATTGATATGACGAAATTGACGTATGCAGCTCTCTGTGTGTCGCTGATAAAGAAACCTTCACTGTCATTGATCTCAAAATAGATGTGATCGAAACGGCGTGTCCACGGCATTGCCGTACCGTTGTCGATCCTCTTTTTGCCGTAAACGGAAGATACGGAACCGCACAGATATTCCAGGAAGTTGTTCACGCTGCTTGCAGTCGCACAGGAACCTATCTTGAACCATGGCGAAGAACTGCAGTTATTGACCATTCTAAGGCTGTCCTCCAGCGAATTGCATACCGAAACACGCTTGAGCTTGCCTCCGATCTCACATTCGGCTGAGATCGAGTTGTCGCTCATTCCGTAGAAAGAGGTCGCGGAAAATCCGGATGAAGCAAGATTCAGGTTTCCAAGCCTTATTGCTGCGGGGCTGCCGGTCTTGATGACTTCCTGATAATGCGTGGGTATTCCGGCCGTACGGTATGAATCCGGGCCGAGATATACGTTATCCGCATAGAGTGTTCCGTTGCCTTCAAAAGCAATGTTGACGCGGATCTCCTCGTTATTCTTTATCATCTGGTCATTAACGGCAAAAACATAGTCATACTGCTTATAAGACGTTGTCACCTTGTTTACGGTCATGCCTGTCTTTCCGAAAGTCTTCCCTTCCAGCCAAAACTGAACCTTGCCCGAATGATCGGGTGACTTAAGCCATACGCTGAGCCTGTAGAAAATGTCGGCTTTGAAAGAATCAGATGAAAGACCGCTGAGCTTCTGAGAAAGGACATGTACGCCTCCGCCGTTTCCGGATATCCTCGCGCAGCCGGTACCGCTGTAAGACGAGTTGGACAGGGAAAGCACTGTTCCTTCGCCGTAAACATCCCACGAATCATTTCCCGCGATATGCCACTGATCCTTGGAGCCGTTTTCGACTGAACCTCCGAAAGAACTGCTCTCTTCTCCAATAAAGATAATGTCATCGGCCATTATGGCTCCCTCGGGAACGTTGCCGCTAACATCGATCTCAGAAAGGACCTGGGCCCTGTAGATACCCTTTCCCGAATCAAAGACAATCTTATCTGAATAGTGTCCGAGGATACGCTCTACCATGACGTTTTCGGAAGTAAACGTACTGACTGTTCCCGCATTACGGTCGATCGTGACTGCTTTCCCGTTATTGTGCGGTGCAACGATCAGACCTGAATCTGAAAGCGTGATCGAAACAGGAATGTCCGCATGCAAAAGAGGCGATGAAGATTCATTAATGCTTATACCGTCTTTTGAAACATCAACATAGACAACGATGCCGCTCTCATTGATGAAGCAGGCTTTGCCGTTTCTTCCCGCGGAAGCTGTGATCTTTTCCTGGAGCGCCTTTGATGAGCCAGCGTGTCCGAAAACGATACCGTTTGAAGATGTGTAAAGATCACCGGAAACGGTTACCGCAATGAAACCTGTATCAAACGAAAGAAACTTCGAGATCCCGGATAATGACGAGATCTTTGAATAATAGACTTTGCCTTCACACACGCTGACAACCGTACCGTCACCGAAGGCTGCAGCTGCCGTTTTCCCGACTGCGCCGCTGCCTGCAAAGACAGACTGGCTTAGATCCCTGGTTTCCGTAATGCTTCCTTCGGTCTTGGCCAGATTAAAGTTCTTTCCGTCCGAAGAAAGATATATCTTTCCGTCTTTGGAAATGGCCATGACATACGAATCTGCGCATGCGATATCCATAAAGCTTTCATTGCTGCTTACCCTGCCGGCCAGCTGCTGGCTGGTAATGTCGTAAAGAATGAATCCTTCCTGCGTGAGTGCACAGACCGTACCGCCGAAACCGCATACTTTCACGATGGAATCTTCACCGTAAAGTCCCCTGATATCGTCAAGCGGAGTTACTGCTCCGAGCCTGGCAGGCTCAAACCCGGTTATGTTTCCCGAGTATTTCTCGTTCATGACTCCGTCAGCATCGATCGAGACGATACGAACAAGTGACCCTGTAGCTGTATTGCCGTCAAAGCCGCTGCTTAAGACCGAATCAGGTTTAAGATATACCGCGTTTCCGGAGTTGCCCGCAACGAGCATGCTGTAATACTTGCTGCAGCTCTCAAAAGACGGATCGCATATCATGTTTACATTGGGTATGAGTTCAGCATTCACGCCGGTTCCGGCAGCGGTATCACCGCCATCGGTCTCGGTAGCGGTAACCGTGACAAGTTCAGATCTGTAACTGAAGAAACCAATACCGACCATAAACACAGCGGCAGCGAGCAAAATGGCTACCACCGTGATCACATATACGGCAAACTTTCTTCTCTTTGAGTGCCCGATTCTGAAGAGATCCGACTTACTCAACGCTGACCACACTTTCGCCCTGCTTTAGACGGCGCTTTCTGGATATGCGTGCCATTGCCAGCAAAGCAAGTCCTGCAGGGACCATCATGAGTATGCAAATTATGTTGAAGTTCATAATGACTTCGTTTCTGACATCTGAAGGAACGCCAAGCTGCCTGATCTTGAGGAGATCGCCGATGCCGGATCCGACAATGTTGAAGATCGAATGCATGATGATGCTCGTAAAGATGTTTTCAGTGTAATAGTAGCATGCTGTGAGTATCATTCCGCAGACGATCGCGTATGCCGTATGGATCGAAACGCGGTGCATTATTCCGAAGATCAGGGCCGTAAACACCATTGAAAAAAACGGATTCATCTTTCTTCTAAGCACGCCGAATACTGCGCCTCTGAAGATAAGCTCCTCCTCTATGGGAACGATAAAGCAAAGTGTTATCAGATAGCAGATTGTATCCCAGAGAGGCACTTGAGACTGCTCGACACCGGAATATCTGTCAACAGCCTGCCTGTACTGGTCCATCTCATTCGAAAACGATTTGATGTACTCTGCTATCCTATCGGAAACCATGATAAAGGTATCAACAAATCCGAGCATTCCGATGGCAACGACAACTGCCAGCAAAATCTCGACCCATGTGACCTTTTTCATCTGAAGGACAGGTCTTCTTATCTTTTTGCATATTATGAAAAACGCACCGAAAAACAAGGTATTGGCTATAGCTGCCAATGCCGAATAGGCACCCTTGTAGATACCGGTGTCGATCCCGGCATTCTTGAATCCCATCATTATGAAGAGATCAAGGCAAATAAAGATAAAAACAAGCGCTACAGCCAGTCCTATGGCAAAGAGCCATCCGGATGCTTTCTCCATGAATTTCATTCGGCCGCACTTTCCGCTGACGCAACGCCGTTCCTGGTCTTGTCATCAGGTACACGCGAAGCATAAAACCTGCGCATGAAACATACGAAAGCGCGGTCAAGCTCATCCTTATCCTTTATCGAATACAGGATCTGGTCACCTTTCGGTGAACGGCCGGCGCGCATGATAACAAGTTCCGGCGGAGTATGGCTGCCATTATCCGGAACAAAATTGTACATGACGAAATACTCGGATTTCTGCAGTAGAAATGAATCTATAACCGAGAGATAGTACTCTTTGTGGCTGTATGCGTCACGTATTACCAAAAGGTCATCGTTGGTGTTGGACTTCAGGTTCTCACCGGCCTGTCTGGCCTTCTGAGCTTCCCTGATAGCCTTCTTCTTACGAAGACCCGCGGGTTTGTTACTCGTCTGATTCTTCATCGTCCCCGTAGAGCTCATCGCAGAGCTTGTCGTAATAATCGTAGATTACGTCCGCTTCCTTATCCGTGAGGGTCTGGAGCATTTCATCACCGTCAACGGTAACTGTTTCCATGATCACGTATTCGTAATCGGCATCGGGATCCTCTGTAGGCTGGAGAAGAACGATGTATTCCTTGCCGTTCATGTTGAATGTATCATTGACGATGAACTCGATATCCTCACCTGTCTCCTCATCGGTCAGGGTGATGGTGCGGTCCATGTCAACATCCATCTCGGCAATGGCGTTAAGGAGCTCATCCTTGCTGTTAACGGGCTCACTCTGGTTCATATCTTTATCTTCAGACATAATTATTACTCCTTCTCAAATAAAAAATAATAATTATTATAGCATATCGAGATATTCCTGCAGAATTATCTCTGCGGCAACCTGGTCAATAACCTTTTTTTGCTTTTTTGCCTTGATGTTACAGTCATGAAGATATCTTGAAGCGATCACCGTGGTGAAGCGCTCGTCCTTATATACCGGCTCGATCCCGCAGGCTTCCTTGAGCTTGGCGCCAAAAGCCTCGGCTTTTTCCTCTGTCTCGGACCTTGTGCCGTCAGTCCTGGAAGGCTTGCCGAGAACGATCGCGTTAACGTTCATTTCCCTGATGATCTCACAGATACGGTTGATTGCCCAAGAGTCGTCAACGCCGTTCCAGTTAACGGTCTCATATCCTCTTGCGATTATCCTGGTTTCATCAGAAAGTGCGACTCCGATATGTTTCATACCGAAATCGATGCCCATAATACGCCCTGCGGGTTTAGCCATTAATTATTCCTCGTGAAAAAAGATCACAGCCTTGAGCAGTAATCGTTGATTATGACCTCGAGAAGCTCGTCGCGGTCGATTCTCTTGATAAGGCCTCTTGCGCCCTTGTAATTCGTGATATAGGTAGGATCGCCCGAAATAAAATAACCCACCAGCTGATTGATGGGGTTATATCCCTTCTCTTTAAGGGCTGAAAGCACATAAGTCATCAGCGCATGTACATCCGCTGTCCTGTCGCCCGAGAGATTAAATTTTGCGGTACTGTCTTCCAAAGCTGTCCTCCGGTGAAGGGAAAATCCTTCTACACTTGTATATTAGCACATTTGGGCATTGAAATGTAAAGTTTCTTTATAAAATTAAAGAGTGACTTTGAGGACAATACCGGCTCCGTTACTTCCCGTAACAGTGCCGCTGATGATGTCGCCCGGGGCAGGGATCCTTATTCCGTCAGGGATAACCGCATCCGCCCTGACATAATTCCGGGTATAGCCTGAAGCAGTATTACCGCTCACTTTTTCAACAAGAATATCAGCCGAACTGCCGGTCATGTTTTCAGCAAATTTTGAAGAAAGATCAGATGCAAGAGCAAGAAGCCTTGTTTCCCTCTGCTTTTTGACCTCCGGACCGACCTGCTCCATTTCGGCGGCTTTGGTTCCTTTTCTGAGCGAATACGGGAAAACATGGATCCTTGCAAATCCCATCTTCTCCGCAAATCTCATGGTATCCTCGAACTCCTCATCCGTCTCGCCGGGAAAACCTACGATTATGTCGGTCGTCAGTGACATATCGGGAAAACGCTCTCTGAGGCGTTCCACGCGCGATGCATAGCCTTTGGAGTCATAGTGCCTGTTCATCCTCTTAAGGACACTGTCAGAGCCGCTCTGGAGCGAAAGATGGAACGACGGGCAGAAATGCTTTAATCCGGCAAGCGCGTCAATGAATTCATCAGTCATGGAGATAGGCTCAAGCGAACCGAGGCGCAGACGTTCAATCCCTTCTACCGAATCGATATCCTTTAGCAGCGATGCCAGAGACATGATGCCTTCCCCTCTTTCCTTGCCGTATGAACAAAGGTGGATGCCTGACACGATAATTTCTTTGAAGCCGCTCTTTGCAAGATATTCAGCTTCCTTAATGCAGGATTCCGGACTTCTGCTGGCTACCCTTCCCCTTGCGAAAGGAATGATGCAGTATGTGCAGAACGAATCGCATCCGTCTTCTATCTTCATGAATGCCCGGCAGCCTTCGGGAGACAATACGCTTCCGAAGTCATGGTATTCATCCTTCTTTGAAACTGCGGGTCTTATGTGATCCTGCTCATGAACGAGGGCCTTTTTCTCTGCGAAAAGCTTTTCCGCCCTGTCAACAATGGTAAGACGTTCCTTGGTACCGGCGATTATGTCCGCGGCGACCTTGCCGTCCGTGGTCTCTGCCGAGCATCCTGCGGCAACGACGATAGTGCCGGGATTGAGCCTGGCCATTCTTCTGAGCATCTGCCTGGATTTCCTGTCTGCCTCGCTGGTGACCGAGCATGTGTTGACCACACAGCAATCGGCATCTTCAGGTTTTTCGGCCAGTTCATGACCGCGCCCGAGGAACATGCTCCTCAAGGCGTCAGTCTCGTACTGGTTGACCCTGCATCCTAATGTCAGGAAATAGACCTTCATCAGCCAAAGGTTACTGTCTGACCTTGATGTGGACCTCCCTGAGCTGCTGCTCGGTTACGTCACCGGGCGCGCCGCACAAAAGATCCTGTGCATTTCCGTTCATCGGGAAAGCGATAACTTCCCTGATGTTCTCTTCGCCTCTTAAGATCATGATCATTCGGTCAACACCGGGAGCCATGCCTGCGTGCGGAGGTGCACCAAACTGGAATGCGCTGTAGAGCGCACCGAACTTGGTCTTGAGTTCTTCCTCGGAATAGCCTGCGATCTCGAATGCTTTCTTCATGATCTCAAGGTCATGGTTTCTTACAGCACCGGAAGAAAGCTCGATACCGTTGCAAACGATATCATACTGGTATGCGAGGATCTCGCCGGGTTCCTTTGTATTGAGCGCCTCAAGGCCGCCCTGCGGCATCGAGAACGGATTGTGCGTGAAGATGTATTTGTGTGTCTCGGGATCCTTTTCGTACATGGGGAAATCGTTGACGAAACAGAATCTGAAAGCATTCTTCTCAATGAGGTCGAGACGCTTTCCGAGCTCGTTTCTGATGGCTCCTGCGCACTCGTTTGCCTTAGCTTCGTTGTCAGCGATGAAGAAGATCGTGTCGCCTGCCTGAAGCTTTGCGAGTTCCGCGAACTCACCCTTCATTTCATCGGGAATGAACTTGTCGATAGGTCCCTTGTATGTCATGTCATCGAGGACCTCGAGGTAACCTAAGCCGCCCATTCCGAGGTCATCCTGTGCATACTTGAGCATCTTCTCATGCTGACCCTTGGAGAGCTTTGCATGAACGTTGATCGCTCTTACCGTCTTGCCGTGGAAAGGCTTGAAAGTGCATCTCGAGAAGAATTCCGTTACGTCAATGATCCTGAGCGGGTTACGGAGGTCGGGCTTATCCGAACCGAATTCGAGCATAGCCTGCTTGTAAGGGATTACCGGGTAAGGTGCCGCGGTAACCTTTGCGCCCTCGGGTGCAAACTTCTCGAAAGCGGCTGTGAGGACTTCCTCACCTGCCCTGAAAACATCTTCCTGTGTAGCAAAGCTCATCTCAAAGTCGAGCTGGTAGAATTCTCCCGGAGACCTGTCTGCTCTTGCATCCTCGTCTCTGAAGCAGGGAGCGATCTGGAAATACTTATCAAAACCGGAAACCATGAGCAGCTGCTTGAACTGCTGAGGAGCCTGCGGAAGAGCATAGAACTTGCCCTTGAACTTTCTTGAAGGAACGATGTAGTCTCTTGCGCCCTCAGGTGGAGAACTTGTAAGGATAGGAGTCTGGATCTCGAGGAATCCCATCTCAGTCATCTTCTGTCTCAGGAAAGCGATGACGTTTGATCTGAAAACGATATTGTCCTTGACCTTCTGGTTTCTCAAGTCGAGATATCTGTACTTGAGCCTTACGTCTTCCCTGATCTCCTTGGATGTCATGATCTCGAAAGGAAGCTGAGTATAGACCTTTCCGAGAACATCCACCTTGTGAGCCTCAAGTTCGATGGTACCGGTAGCGATCTTGGGATTGTATGTCTCCTCGTCTCTGTGCTCGATCTTGCCTTCGATGGAAATGGCCTCTTCTTTTACGAGTCCGTCAAGAAGGCTTGTGTCACGCATAACTACCTGAAGTGTGCCGTACATGTCTCTGAGGTCGATGAATGAGACTCCGCCGTGGTCCCTGATGTTCTCGATCCATCCGCAAACACGTAGTTCGGTTCCGACATCCTGCTCCGTGAGCTCGTTGATGTACTTGTCTCTGTAGATGTTGCTCATATCCGTTCCTTTCTATCCGGGGATAAACAAAAACGCCCCGAACTTAAGCTTTCTTAAGTTCAGGACGAACAAAACATGTCCGCGGTGCCACCTGATTTACTTCGCAAAACAGCGAAATCTCTTTATACCGGTATGC
>JAIKZM010000044.1 GCA_024682215.1 Saccharofermentans sp.
ATCCTGTACAGCATCCTGGGGCTCAATCTGAGCGGCAATGATGAGATCAATGCTGCCGTATTTGATATGAGTTCTGTCGGAGACAATATATTAAATGGCGGAAAGTACGGTATCGAAGCAAGTATCATCACAACCGCAGTATTAGGAGCCGCTGCAATCGCACTGATCGTGTTTAACATACGGAAGCCGAAACGCGGATGATCAAATGCTTGATCCGGATAACTAAGGATGGCGTGATCATTGATGAGGCACAAAAGGTTCCTATACTCCATTTTATGACGACACAAAGCATATAGAAGCGATTTCTTATTTCGTAAGCATCTTCATCGCGTTGTCTCTGAGCTTGGCGTGGTTTTCCAATATGTAGTTCTTTATCTGATTGCCTTCGGATTCGCTGACTCCGACACTGGTTGTACCACCGTTTTCGGTGCTGTAGTATGTGAGCTCCACATCTGCGCGGATTATTACGTTCCACTCAAGGTAATACATCGTGTATGCGATCATGTCGTAGGTGTCGGGCTGCCTTGAGATGAACCAGTTCGCACCGGACTGCCTTTCGTCCTCTTTATCTTTCAAACAATAATCTTTCCAAATGTTGAAGTAGCTGCGGGCGGCAGCGGTAGATTCAAAGACCATGTAAGATATCTCTTGGTCCATTTTGCTCTTTCCCTTGCCATTGGAATAATAAGTCAGATCGACATACCGGAAATCACGGAGGTCTCCTTTATAGCCGGAAGCTTGCCTTACGTGCCATCCCGGATATGCTGCGGAATCCCTGATCTTCAATTCATCAAGATCGTATTTTTCCGTGCAGGACGTAAGAAGAACTGCCATTAACAATACTATAACCGTCAAGATCCTTCTCATTTCAGCTTCCCTTTCTGGTGCAGGAACAAAGGCTGTAAAGTTATATGTAATTTTCCTTAATATATCACGAAAACGCAGTTTGCTCATTTCAGGCAAAAATGAGGCATAATTCCGATGCAGTTGACAGTTGTAACCTCCCCGTGATAAATTAAACTTGCTTAAGCTACAAATGTAAACTGCTTTTGGAGGTTTATTTCATGTCTGATAATCTTGCCAGCAAAATCACTGATTCCGAACTGGAGGTCATGAAACTGCTGTGGCACGCAAGTGATGCTCTGCCTGTTACGGATATCCGTGAGCAGCTTCAGAGATCAAAAGGATGGGAACCTGCGACGATCAAGACACTGATCTCAAGACTTGTGTCAAAAGGCGTTGCGCGTCAGGAAAAACGTAATGTTTACTACTATTCTCCGGTCATCTCGGAAAAGGAATACAGTTCATGGGCCACTAAGGATCTCATTACCCGTATCTATAACGGTAAGGCCAGTGATCTGATAGCTTCTCTCGTAAGTTCGAACGGTCTTTCCAAGGACGATATTGCCGAACTGAGGGAAATGTTCAAGGTGGAGGAATAACGGATGAAAACGATTCTTGTGCTGACTCTCAGCGGCAGTGTACTGACACTGCTTCTAACGGTTCTGCGCTATACTTTCCTGCGCAAGATGCCGAGTACGGTCTATTACTACGCATGGCTCCTGGTGCTCCTGCGTTTCGCATTGCCCCTTCCGGGACTTGTTCCCGCATCGGCAGAGAAGGCTAACGAATTGCCTGCCGCTCCGGTTGCTTATGTGAGAATTGACGGCCAGGAGAACAATGATCACGATACGGAGATCATTAAGAACGAAGCCGCGAAAACCGGATCAAATGAATCAACCGAAACACGCATTGTACTTAATGAAACGGAAACAAAAGATTTAACAGTCACCGAGACAGCCCCCAAGGCTTCGTTTTCCATTGATTGGGAATCTCCCATGCTCTGGCTCTCGGTCTGGGCGATCGGCGCGGTCATTAGCATGGCGGTTACGGTTATCTCTTATCTCAGTTTCAGCTTCGGCCTGAAGAGGAATCTCATGGAACCCGACAGCTTTACCAAGTCGGTATATGCTGCGATCCCCGGCAGAAAGCCTGCTCTCTATTTTTCGGATTCAGCCCGCACCCCTATGATGCTTGGCATTCTCAAGCCGAAGATCGTGCTGCCTGTTCGTGAGTACAATGAGGAAGTGCTTCTCAACATTCTCCGTCACGAGCTTACCCATTACCGCCGCTTTGACATGCTCTACAAGTGGGCAACAGCTGCAGTCCTTTCTGTTCACTGGTTCAATCCCATGGCCTGGTTTATACGCAGGGAGATCAACCGTGCGTGTGAGATGAGCTGCGATGAGATGCTTCTGCGTACCATGGACAAAAACGAAAAGCAGTCTTACGGCAATACGCTCCTTTTAATGGCAGCATCAACAGCTCTGCCTTCTGCCGTTGTCGCTACTACTTTCGCAACAGAGAAGAGGAATCTCAAAGAAAGACTCGTTCAGATAATGAACTATAAGAAGAGCGGCACAAGGCTTCTTGCAGCGGTCCTTTCAGTTGCACTCCTGACAGGA
>JAIKZM010000068.1 GCA_024682215.1 Saccharofermentans sp.
TTGATCTTTGTTCTTGTCATGACTTGTGCGGATCTTCATTTCAAGCCCGGGGATATCCTTATGCATAAGCATCAGCAAAAGCTTGAGCCTTGCCTGTTCGATCGTATCGTTATCTTTATTCTTCATGGTTTATACCTCCTCGTTACCAGATGTTTTATTTCTTTCGGTCAGGAAAGATGTCATGTATGCCAGCGCTTCGCTTATCTCATTTTCTTCCGTAAGCCATTTGGCTTCGTACGGATCAATCCCTTTGATAAGCGGCTTTATGTGATCTTTATCGATGATCCCGTCCTCAAATCCGAAGGTGAGTTTTTCTCGTACTAACCATTCTTTCAGGCTTTTCAGATCAACATTTCCGTTTTCATCAGGGAAATACCTTCCGAGGCTGTCCTTATCGAACAGGTGAGCAAGTGTTGCAGGCACCTCGTCAAAAAGCCACACATCCTTGCCGTTTATAAAGATCCTGTACCTGCTGCAATTCATTCTGTTATCAGGTAAAAGGATGTAATTACAGGCCTGTTCCGCGAGTTTCAGAAACTCATTAAGCTGGATTACCAACTTGTGCTTTGGCGGAAGATATGCATCCGTATCTTCTGCAAGTAGCTTCAGATCGTGAAGCGGATCGCCGCAGTCTTTTCTATGTTTAATAAAGACTTTTCCGGTGTCCTTGTTAAGAAGATCTGCGACCCACTTAACGGGTGTCCATGCACTCATAAGGGTGTCTGCACGAAGATCGCCGTTATAGTACAGGCAGTCAAGATCGTTCTTCTTGCGCCATTCGGAACTGCTGCCCTGCGAAGCCTTTATCCAGTAAAGGCAGAAGTTCCTGACATAGTTATTTGAATAACCGTCACCAAGATATTCTTTCATCATGTTTCTCATACTGCATCCTCCCCGATGTAAGCTATCAAGATTCCTTCGTTTCCGATCTTGTTTCTGATCTGATCAAGAGCATCACTGTTTACTTTGAACTGCAGCCTGCTCATTTCATCCTTTCGTTCTTTTTCATTTTCGATGGCAGTGATCCTGCAGAGCATCCTCGAGTACTTGTCCTTTGGAATACTTACGGTGAACTTTTCTTTGCAGTCTCCTTTCTTCATTTCCGATTCATTCCCGTAAAGCTCAACGCTGACGGCAAAATCCTTAACGTTACTCATGTTTATCACCTCTTTCTTTTTTATTAATTAAAACCACTTCGTTCTCACGGTCTGTTCCGAGTTTTCCATAGACCTCGGTTCTGTCGACCATATCCTTTTCCAAAATGACGATGTCATATGTATCGAGAATGCTCTTGACCATCACAGATAACGTGTCTTTCTGATCCATTGTCCAGATGACATCGTCGTGTATCCTGTACGGCAGATCTCCTTTGACCGCTGGACTTATTCCATAGCAGATCAATACTTCTTTTCCGAACTGTTTTGCTACCGGACCGCCTTTATCTTCAAGCCTGAATACGTTCTCCAGAACGAGCTTACTGAAATCGAACGGTTCACCATGGAAATCAACGCCTATAAGCCAGTATCCCTGTCTTAATGCAAGGCCTGTTGCAACCTCTGCAGTCGGTGATTTGGTATCAATGTATCTGTAATCCATTATGTGTACCTCCAATTTCCTTAGACATGAGCTTCATCACAACTTTAGCGGGTCTGCCTCTCTTTCTCTTGCTGTTATAAAGCTCCAGATAATCTTCACGGATATAGACCGTTGTAAGAACAAACCGATTCGAAAGAGTATTTATATCTTTCCAATTAACGCCTTTCCTGGTGATTTTTAATGTGAACATATAATGATAAATGTCATCTGGATTTTTGATCTCATCAATCTCACCTTTTGGCGTTAATCCCCATGCCTCAATGAATTCTTGGTAATAGCCCATGTTGTTATCAGGAACTACTTTGTCTTTCAATACAAACATTACGTAATCGTTCATGTTCTTCCTCCTTTACTAAAATGAATGCTGGAATGTCTTCACATCAAAAGGACTGTCTCGGAAAACCGGACAGCCCGTTTTGCTTTCACTGAAATTATGGGAACAACAACCGCAAAATATTACGGTGCAATATTTGAACTTAAGAATTATCTATGGCTTTAAGCCGTAATTCGTGATAGTTCTGCTCGCAGTTATCAGGTTCTGTAAGAAACTTCTTTATAAGGTCACGGTATCTGTCTATAAAATCGCAGTCCACACGGAAATCAACCGCATCGGTTTGTCTTCTGTGAGAAACCATCAGAACCTGGTAAAAATCCTGAAAGCATTTACGCGTCTGGATTGCTAAGCCGTTTTCCGAGAAAACTCCGAACCCATTATCGTTGAGCAAAAGATTTTCTTTGTACCATCTGCCGTCATCACAATAATCCAGAGATCTGCAATTATACCCCTTGCTTCTGATGTAATTGCAAAGGTTTATTTCCCCGGGTTCCATTCTTTCGATCTCGCAATGCTCTTTGAAATGAAGGATCAGATACATTTCTTTTACGTAGAATGGCATTTTGCGCCTTCTGCCGATATCGATCACAAACTTTTTGCCAACATCAGATGTTACGCAAAAGAAAAGGTATGCATTACCCCCATCAATAGCTATGACATTCCTGAGATCTAATGTTTTGCCTGTTACAAATTGAATGGATTTCATAAAAGTCCACCTCCTGAATGAATTTTGTTTTCACTGATATTATGGAGGCGGTAACCGCAGAATTTTGCGGATGACTATCTGGCGTGCTTGTTATTCGTCTTTACAATGCGTTTCTTTGTAATCCCTTACGCATTCATACTGTTTGGTGCCCATCGGATACCAATACTTTGCTTTCCCGTTCATAGCAATTTGGGTTTCCTGGTATAACAGATTGTCGTCGTTATTATCTTCATATGCAATGAACAATTCTATTTTTGTATATTTATTTGATATCATACGGTACTTATCATTTATTCTTTTATCATATCCGTCAATTTTCTCGCTCCATTTCATGATTCGTGGATGGCTTTTTTTATTTACTTTTTTATATTGTGGAGGGTTCATTATTATTTCTTTATCGCTATTGATTTCAGTAACGATGTCTTTCGTTTTACCGACTTCTAAGAGTACAGGTTTTCCGGCTTCATCAAAAAAACCATACATTACCCACACAAGGCCCTTATTTGAATAATCTTTTAGCATGTTTTTTTCTTCTGCCCAATTGCCGTTCTCATCCTTAATTAACCGAAGAACTAATTCATTACACATACTTCTTCTTCAACTCCTTTATCTTCTTTTTTATCTCTTCTCTGATCTCCGGATTTACCACTTCGAACATATCTGAATACTGAAGTGCAAAGGGAACGACCAGGGACGGTGAGGTGCGCACACTCAGTATTATCGAGTCCTCGTTCTCGGGGTCATCGTAAGAATCGAAATTGTCGTCAAACCAATCGTGGAAAGTGGTGAATATCCTGTCCTGTGTTTTTTTCGCGCGGAATTCGATCAGGCATGGCTTGTCGAATCCCATGTAAAGATGCTCGGCGAGGTATTTCGAGGGGTCCCAGAATATGGTGCGCAGCTCTGTCGGTATGTCATCAAAGGACGTGATTTCCAGAGGAATGAACCTATCGGTTCCTTCGAATTTTCTGATCTTAACATCAGACATCAGATCGAGCCTGAAATGATTGATCTTTTTGCCGCCTCTGTATGTGCAGAGGAGATAGTAATTATCGTGGTAGATAACGATGTGGTACGGATTTACGATTATCGTATTTCCGGTTGTCGGGACGAGCTTTTTGTCTTCTGTG
>JAIKZM010000093.1 GCA_024682215.1 Saccharofermentans sp.
AACGATAGAAGTATTCAGAACAGGGGAGAAGGTTTCCCTCGATTTCCTCAACACCTATGTAAAGCCTGAGTTCCGCGTCGATATCACAAGGCCGTTCCAGCCCACAAAGGTCAGTCTAGAGCAAGCAAAAGAGAGCTATCCTGACTGGTACGAACGAGTAATAGTCAAAAAAGACCGCAGCCTTCGCAATCGTTGGCAAATAGAGGAGAAGGTTCACGGGAAGGATCCGTACGCCTTGTATCACTGGTGGCTCTCAAAAGCCCCTGAAATAAAAGGCGGGCATAGGTACTTCTTTATGATGAATCTGACAATCTACGCATGCAAATGCAATGTTCCGAAAGAAAAGCTCAAAAAGGACATTATGGGTGCTTTCAACATTCTCAGCAAGACCGAGAATCTGCACCCGGACGGCAGCCCGGATGAATTAAACGAAAGGGATGTAAGTTCAGCCCTGGAAGCCTACGACAGAGCTTATTATTGCTGGACTTTGAGCGATGTAGAGGTTACCAGCGGCCTTACGGTTCCTCGTAATAGGAGAAACGGAAGGAAGCAAGAAGACCACATGAAGGTCATGCGGGCGATCCAAAGCGTAACCAATCCGAATTGGAGAGAAGGGAACGGCAGGCATAACAGCTCCGATATAGTGAAGACCTGGCGAGCAGAGCACCCGAAAGGGAAGAAGGCCGACTGCATACGTGATACCGGGCTGGCAAAACACACTGTTTATAAATGGTGGGAATCATGATTCTGTACGATTAATGGCTTGGAACGTTTGATATTATTAATACATATGGACTTTCAAGGAGGAGCTGCGCATGGATGATTTTAAGAAAAAATCTATTGAAAAAATTGTTGACGCCTCAATTTATGCCTTTGCAGAAGGCCTTATGACTAGATATAAAGATGAAGTTAACGATCCTCAGGGTGTTATAAATGCCAAAAAGAATAACTGTTTTATGGCAGAGCTCGGAGAAGAGTTCATGTTTTATAGCGCATTTGTCCGTTCGTTTGATTCAAGTTTCGGAAACGTTTTAGAGAAAATGGGAAACGAATTAGCCGAACTCAGCTATACCGTTCATCATAACATTGAGAGCTTTATGATCCCTGATCAGACACAAAGAATAGCTTCTATCGTTAGTTCCTACCTTGCACATACCAAGCCCGAGGTTACACATTATGCAAATTTCGACTGCATCAAGCCTTCCAATATCGAGAGTTATAAACGCACTCATGTTACAGATCACTATTTTTATGATCCCGAAACCAATTCACACTTCCTAATCGAGCTAAAAGCAAGCGGAGACCTGGATAACAAAAAGGCTCGCAGCGAGAAGGAAGCTCTGCTTGAAGAGTATTTTCTATTAAAAAATCTCGTAGATGACAAAGCAAAGGTAAAGATTTACTTCGGAACCGCCTATAACAAATTTGGCGAAGGCAACGAATGGAAACAGGAACGCGTAAAACAGTTCTTCTCCGATGACGAGTTGCTAATCGGCAAAGATTATTGGAACTTTGTATGTAACGATGAAAAAGGGTTCGAAATTGTCTTTGAGCAATATAAGAAATCTGCAAACTATATCAGAACCACACTGGAAGGCATTAAGGAGTTATATTTCTAATGATTGAATTAAAAAAGGGTGAACAATGTAAATTAGTTCAAGGAGACTGCTTTGAAGCTCTGAAAAAACTTCCTGATGCATCTGTAGATCTGATATTAACAGATCCGCCTTACAACCTGGCTAACTATTCAACCGGCAATATGAAATTCGATTGGAGAGCGGAGATTAATAATGATGTTGCCGTATGGGATGAAAAGCCATTAGAACCAGCATCTTTACTCCCAGAATTTAAGCGAGTACTAAAACCGACCGGCAATATATTTATATTCTGTTCTTATAATTTGCTCGGAGATTATCACAAAGTTTTTGATCCTGAGTTTGATACATTCCAATTCATGGCCTGGCATAAAACCAACCCCGTTCCAAACATTCGCAAAAGTTCCTTTTTAAACTCGGTCGAACTCATTGTTTGTTGTTGGAATAAAGGTCATACATGGAATTTCACCAAACAAAGTGAAATGCATAATTTCTTCGAGTCGCCTATCTGTATGGGGAAAGAACGAGTAAAGAATAAAGAAGGCAAGAATGCTCACCCAACTCAGAAACCCGTAAAACTGTTGGAGCATATCATAAACATCGCCAGCAAAGAGGGCGATACTGTTTTGGACTGTTTTATGGGTGTCGGCAGCACGGCAGAAGCTGCGCTGAAGCTCAACAGAAAGTTTATCGGGGTTGAGTTGGAGCCAGAATATATGGAGCTGACCAAGAAGCGATTAAAACCCTATATCTAACCCGCGCTTCTTACGTGCGGAAGGGATTAATAAGGGGCGAGCCAAGCCCCTTGTTTGCCGCCTGCAAAGGCTGGGTTAAGGGCAAAGCCCTTTGCACGAAGTGCTGCCCCCTGCAAGGGCACAATTGGCGTTTTGTTGCCTGAAAGGCTGACAAAACCCATATTGTGTG
>JAIKZM010000098.1 GCA_024682215.1 Saccharofermentans sp.
CTTGCGAGCAGAGTCTATGGAAAAGATCCGTACGACTATTCAGAAAAAGAAAGGGCACTTTTGTTATCCGAAGAGCTTGAGAGATTCTTTAAAAAGCTGGGACTCAAGACACACCTGTCTGAGCTCGGCATCGGGGATAAGGATTTCGAAGTTATGGCAAAACGTGCAACGGCAGGCGGCACCGTAGGACACTATGTCCCTCTTGACGCAGAAAGATTCATTGAGATCTTAAAGCTCGCGCTTTAAGCAAAATAAACACCGAGACAAAAAATCGCAAAAGGAGAGCACAAAAATGGCTAGGATCAAACTGGTAGAACAGAACGAAGCAACAGGTGCCGAGAAGGAGCGCTACGATGAGCTCGCCGGCCGCAACGCAGTAACCAACATGAAGAAGGGACTTCTCAACGATGCTGCTACATACGATGCTTACATGGCTTGGTACACATCATGGAAGAGACTTGTTGAAGTCATCGGAGAGAAGGATGCAATTCTTTATGCCCACAAGATATCAACAACAAATTCATGCCAGCTCTGCTCACTTTTCTTTATCAGTGACGTTAAGGGCCTTGGCCTTGATCCCGCAAACCTCGTATATGACGAGAAGGAAAAAGTGCTCGCAGAACTTGCGGAGCAGTATGTTAAGAATCCTACTGCAGTTTCAGATGAACTTTTCGATAAGCTCAGAAAGTTCTTCAATGACCAGGAACTTGTAGTGATCGTAGGCTTCGCAGGACAGATGATCGCAACAAACAACTTTAACGCAGTCTTCAAGATCGACGTCGACAAGAGGCTTCTTCCTTTGCTCGGAGAGTTCAAGCCCGCTACATGGAGAGAAGCGATCAAATAACATTGTCATAGATTTCGTCCTTCAATCACATGAAAGGCGGCGGATCCCCCATTCGGGACCGCCGTTTTTCTTTTTGCGGGAAAAAGTATTATCATACGGAATAAAAAGATCGAGAGGTTCAGGTCATGAAGGTAGGTATCATCGGGTATGGAAGCATGGGAAAGATGCTGCTCTGGAAGTTTTCCGGTGCAGGCATTAAGAAGGATGATCTTTATGCTGCAAACAGAACAACTTCAAAGCTTGATGAGGCAAAGGGCATAGCGACTGTCAGCAGCAACAGGGACATTGCGGGAAGATGCGATATAGTTTTTGTATGCGTGCGTCCCGTTGACCTTAAAGATGTATTGAGTGAGATCGGTCCGGCACTTAAAGATGATGCATTGCTCGTAACCTTAAACGGAAGCATAACTTTCGATATGATCGAAAAAGCAGTTGATCATAAGACTGCAAAAGTAATTCCGAGCCTTACGGCAGAGATAGACCGTTCCCAGACAATAGTGTGCTATAACTGCAAAGTAACAGATAATGACAAAAGAAATCTCACATCTGTACTTAAGACGATCGGCGATGTGATCGAGCTTCCTGAGAATGAAGTGGGAATGGGTTCGGAACTGGTAAGCTGCATGCCCGGTTTCATTGCTTCGATCTTTGACGTGATTTGCAGAAGCGCTCAGAAGCATACTGAAATTCCGTATGAACAGGTAGTATCGATGGTATTAAAGACAATGAGCGCAACGGGAGACCTTATGCTCGAAAAGGAAATGACTTTTGAAGATACCGTTTCCCGTGTTGCTACCAAAGGCGGAATAACAGAAGAGGGAACAAAGGTCATATACGATCTGTTCCCTCAGGCTGCTGATATGATGTTTGAAAAGACTCTTGAAAAAAGAAAGCTTACTGCGCAAAAAGCCAAGGAAAGCTTTGGCAGATGATTACATAAGATCCGTAAGCTTCTTTCCGTAGAAATAGTCGTGAACCAATTCGTCAAACTCTTTCCACATGGGAAGAGTCTTGCATGCTTTTCTTCTTGTGCATTTGTATTTCTTGTCGGCAAGGCATACGACTGAATTCAGGGTTCCTTCCATGAGTTCAAGTATTTCGCCGACTGTATACTTTTCAGGTTTTTTGACAAGCTTATAACCGCCACCTTTGCCACTTGCACCGACGATCAGGCCTCCAGTGACCATATCCTTGACGATGATCTCAAGATATTTCTTGGAGATCTCCTGTCTTTCGGCTATATCCTTGAGCGGAATGTATTCTCCGCTGTTATTTTCTGCCAGATCTATCATTACTCTTAATGCGTATCTTCCCCTGGTGGAAATCATTTGATCTACCTCCGTGTTTCTTTTGACCTATTATACCTAAAGGTCAGTAGGCAAATCAAGATAAACCTATTGACATAGTAGGTAATTAGGTTATAATAATTTCATATAACAAAAGGAGACGCAAAAATGAAAAGGATCATGTGTTGTTGTACGCATTCTTTACGGGCTGTATCGGGCTCGGCGTTTGACTGCACTGTAATGCGCCTTGACGATATTCGATGTTGATTTGAAAGCATCTGACTGATCAGCCCGGGAAAACATCCCGGGCTTTTTTTATTTTTACAGAAAGAAGGAAAAACAAATGAGCTACAAAAGAAATTCATTACTTATTCACGGCGGTATAGACGGAGACGAAGTAACAGGTGCAGTCAACGTACCCGTTTATCAGACTTCGACATATAAGCAGGACGGCCTCGGAAAGAACAGGGGATGGGAATATTCAAGAACAGGTAATCCGACAAGGGCAGCGCTCGAAAAACTCATCGCAGATCTTGAGGAAGGAAGTTACGGTCTTGCATTTGCTTCAGGCCTTGCAGCGATCAATACGGTGCTTTCACTTTTCAAGAGTGGTGACAAGCTTGTAGTATCAGACAACATATATGGCGGAACTTTCAGGATATTAGATAACGTATTCAAGAACTTCAATATAACCTATAAGATCGTAAACACTTCGGATCTTGAAGCTGTTGAGGCCGCTATCGACGATGATGTTAAGGCTGTATATATCGAGACGCCGGCAAACCCGCTTCTTACCATTACTGATATCGAAGCCGTTTCGAAGATAGCAAAAAAACACGGAAAGCTTACTATCGTAGACAACACTTTCCTTACGCCTTATCTGCAGCGCCCCTTGACTCTCGGCGCGGACATCGTCATTCACAGCGGAACGAAATACCTTGGCGGACATTCAGATACGATCTCCGGTTTTGTAGTAGTCAATGACAAAGCTTTGGCAGACAGACTCTACTATCTGCAGAATGCCATCGGCGGTGTGCTAGCTCCCTGGGACAGTTTCCTGATCATAAGAGGCATCAAGACGCTTGGCGTCCGCATGGACAGACATGTGGCTAATGCGGGAAAGATCGCAAAGTGGCTCGTTGAGAGCGGCTTTGTGAGCAAGGTTTATTATCCCGGTCTTGAATCAGATCCCGGTTATGAAGTCCAGAAGAAACAGGCAGACGGAGCAGGCGCGATGATCTCGTTTGTTCTGAACGAAAAATATGATTACAGAAAGTTTTTCGAGAACCTGAAACTCATTACGCTCGCTGAGAGCTTAGGCGGAGTCGAATCACTTGTATGCCACCCCGCATCGATGACTCATGCAGCCATTCCGGCCGATATCAGAAAAGAAGTCGGCATCGTGGACGAGCTCATAAGATTTTCGGTAGGAATAGAAGATGCGGATGATCTCATAGAAGATCTTAAGCAGGCGATCGAAAACTCAGTTAAAGCATAAGAGGTAAGGAAAATGAATAACGTATACGAAGATATCAGAGGCTTGATCGGAAACACACCGATCCTGAAGATCAATCATATGGGCGTTAAGCCCGGAGTAAACATCTATGCAAAGCTAGAACTCATGAACCCTGCGGGAAGCGTTAAGGACCGTATTGGTGTCTACATGATCGATGACGCGAAAAAGCGCGGCGTGCTTAAAGAGGGCGGAACGATAATCGATGCTACAGCAGGCAACACAGGAATAGGTATTGCGGTGGCAGCTCTCAATCAGGGTATCAGGGTTATCTTCACAGTTCCCGAGAAGTTCTCGATCGAAAAGCAGCAGGTCATGCGCGCTCTGGGCGCGGAAATAGTACACACATCAAGAGAAGAGGGAATGCTCGGAGCAGAGCGTAAAGCTGAGGAACTGCTTAAGCAGATAGAAGGCTCGGTCTCATTAAGGCAGTTCAGGAATCCCGCTAATCCTCTCGCACACTATGAGACGACTGGACCGGAGATATACGGTCAGCTTGACGGTAAGATCGATTACTTTGTTGCAGGCGCGGGAAGCGGCGGAACATTTACGGGAGTAGTCAAATACCTGAAAGAACAGAACCCGGACATTAAGGGCGTCCTTGCCGATCCCTATGGTTCTACGATCGGCGGCGGAGAGCATTTCGATTACAACATTGAAGGAATCGGAAATGACTTTATCGCTGATACGATGGACATTACGCTTGTGGATAAGGTCATAAAAGTTACGGATGATGAAGCGTTTACCGCATCAAGAAAACTGGCAAAACATGAAGGCATCCTCGCGGGATCATCTTCCGGCGCGGCTCTTGCTGCGGCAATGAGACTCGCAGAAGAAATAGATGAAGGAAACATAGTTACTGTATTCCCTGACAGGGGAGACAGGTATCTGAGTAAAGGATTATTTGATTGATGGACAACGTATTTGAACTTCAAAACGTATATAAGACTTATAAGAATGACGGGAAGGAATTCACTGCTCTTAAAGACATAAGCCTTACGATTAAGGAAGGTGAGATATTCGGAATAATCGGAATGAGCGGTGCGGGCAAATCCACGCTTGTGCGTACGCTTAACAGACTGGAAGAAGTTACTTCGGGAACTGTAAGTTTCTACGGTAAAGATCTTTCATCACTTAAGTCGAAAGAACTGCGCAAGGTGCGCCATTCCATATCAATGATCTTTCAGGGATTCAATCTGGTAAATCAGAGAACCGTAATACAGAATGTCGAACAGTCATTGAAGATCATCGGAACACCTCGTGCCGAACGCAGGGCAAAAGCTCTGAAGATGCTTGAGATCGTAGGACTTTCCGAAAAAGCAAATCAGTATCCCGCAAGGCTCTCTGGCGGCCAGAAGCAGAGAGTGGCTATTGCGAGGGCATTGGCTGCCGATCCGAAAGTGTTGCTCTGCGATGAAGCAACGAGTGCGCTCGATCCGAAGATAACAAATGAGATCCTCGATCTTTTGAAAAAGATAAACGAAGAGAGGAAACTCACGATAGTCATAATCACTCATGAGATGAGCGTGGTCGAAAAGATATGCGACCGTGTCGCCATCATCGATGACGGCAATCTTGCCGAGATCGGTGATGTGAAGGAGGTATTCTCAAATCCGAAGTCCAAGGCTGCGAAGAAACTTGTCTTCCCGAGTAATCCGTTTGATCCTTCCGATGAGAGCGGACAGATAGTAAGGATCGTTTTTGACGGCACGCAGTCAAATGTACCGTTCATTGCAAATCTTGTAGAGCAGACGGGTCTCAAGGTAAATATCCTTAGTGCAAACACAAGAAGCGTTGGCGGAATTGGATACGGTCAGATGATAGTTGAACTTCCTTCACGTGCTGAAGACAGGCAGCGGATCATAGACTTTTTCAGGGCAGGCGGACTGTCAGTTTCGGAGGTGAACAGAAATGAGTGATTACATTAAAGATGCGATATTGACCGGAGTTTGGGAAACGTTTGTAATGACGTTCTTCGCTTCACTCTTTTCATACGTAGTCGGAATGCCTCTTGGCGTGATCCTGTATTCAACCTCAAAGGGACGTCTTCTGCAGAACAGAGGTGTTAACTTCATTATAGGCGCGATAGTAAACATCACACGGTCGCTTCCGTTTCTGATCCTGCTTGTTCTGCTCATTCCTTTTACCAGGTTGGTTGTAGGACAGTCGATCGGTACAACTGCAGCGATCGTACCTCTGACGATTGGTGCCATCCCGATCGTAGCGCGAATGGTCGAGTCCTCTCTTAATGAGGTGCAGCCCGGAATAATCGAAGCTGCTGCATCGATGGGAGCATCACCGATTTATACGATAATCCATTTCATCATTCCTGAAGCGATGCCGTCACTTCTTCAGGGCGGTGCGATCAATGTCGCAACAGTACTCGGTTACTCTGCTATGGCAGGCGTCATCGGCGGAGGCGGACTTGGTGCGATCGCACTTCAATATGGATATTACCGTTATCAGAAAGACGTCCTTTGGACGACTGTAACACTTTTGATAATCATGGTAATGCTCATTCAGGAACTCGGCATCCGTTTGTCTAAGAAGCACCGGAAGACTTAATGCTTTCCTGCTCCGAATAATAGAATCCGTAGATCTGTTCTGTCAGATATTCAGCGTAGAGTCTGCTGCCTTCTGCGGTAAGATGCGAACCGTCTTTAAAGTATCTCTTCGGATCGTCCTTTGAGAAGACGATGGCTTCCGACATCTTCACGCAAAGAAGTTTTTCTCTGCCTGCAACCCGTTCGACTGCAGCGATATAATCGGCGAGTTTTCCTCCGCCGTTGTCGATGTCGGCGAATGCGATGTATTCACCGTCTTGTGGTATCCAGCCGTTCAGCGGCGCTATCAGTATGATGCGCGCTTTGGGATTCATTTCTTTGATTTTGGATACTGAGATCTGAAGTGCATTCTCGAAACTGTTTCCGGTACCGGAAGCGGGAACCCCCTTTGCCTGGTCATTGCCGCCGAATGCCAGTATCACATAATCAGCTTCGAGTATGTCTTGATGCATTCTTCTGCTGTACTTGTCATTATTGTAGAAAAGGATTGATACAAGGCTCACCTCTTCGAGATAATCGCCCTCGAGCCTTGTTGCCATACCGCCGAGAAAGCTGTTGTCAGTTACATTAAATGATGTCAGTTTTTCGAAGTTGGCTTTTACACCTTCAGGTCCCGGTTCTATTGCCCAGATGCTGGTCCCGAATACAACCACGTTGCCTGTCATTGCTTTATATTTTCCCTGGGAGCTTTCAGAAGACACAGTTTGAACAGGAGATCCGGCATGTACACAACCGGTCAAAAAGAGCAGTAATACTATGACAGCGGCAGCCGATCTTCGTCTCATGTTCCGTTCCTCCAAGAAGATCTTCAATATGATTTTATCCGAAAAAAAGGGAATAACATACATATTAATGCATGGGAAACAGACTTTTGCTTGATTAGATCTTTATCGAGTGTTAGCATTTTCGGGTACCGGACTGAAGATCTTTCAAGGAAATAGACCATGGGTTATTTATACGAAACACATTTGCATACTTGTGAAGCCAGCAAATGCGGCAGGGTTCACGGAGAAGACTATATCCCTTACATGATGGAAAAGGGTTACAGCGGTCTTGTTGTTACTGACCATTTCTTTAACGGCAATACGTGTGTGCCCTCGGATCTTTCCTGGAAAGAACGCATAGAGATATACTGCAGCGGATATGAACGTGCGTTAAAGGCAGCCGAAGGAATGGATTTTAATGTCATGTTCGGCGTTGAGTTCAACTTCAATAAAGACGAATATCTGCTTTACGGTATTGATAAGCAGTGGCTCATTGACAACGAATGCATCATGGATATGACCAGACACGAACTGTTTGATGCGGTTCATAGAGCAGGCGGTATCATGGTCCAGGCTCATCCTTTCAGGGAAAGAGACTATTTAAGTGACATAAAGCTTGCACCGGATGCTGTTGACGGAATTGAAGTGTATAACGCAGCCAACAGTGCCAACATGAATGCACTTGGATTCGAATACTGCACAAAGCTGGGTCTTCCGATGACAGCAGGTTCCGACATACATTATTTTCACGACAAAGAGATGGGCGGAATGCTCTTCGATAGAAAGATCACATCCGTAAAAGATCTTGCAAGAGCAATAGCCGGAAGGGAAGGCGTTCCGGTTTCAGTGGCTCCGGACGGCAATATAACGCCTGTAACCGATATTACAGTGCAGACAGTATCCACAGCGCTTCCCACATTACCGGTGCTTTATCCGGAAGATTGATCATCAATTTACAGCGAATTTAATATCATGTGCATAAAACCTATTGACATAGTAGGTTGATAATGTTAATTTTATTCCATCAAAAACGGAGGAACGGAAATGAAGACTGCTACAAACATAATGTTCTGCATGTGCTGCTTTAATGACGCTCTCCCGGATACGGCAGGTGTGTTTTGAACGCACTTGACGGTTTAAACAAAGTTAAATCAGGTTGTTTACGGGAGTTCTTCGGAATTCCCGTTTTTGTTTAGAAAGGAATTATTTATGAGCATCAATGAAAAACGTAGAAACAACTTAAGGAAAACCGTATATGCAGGCGTACTCGCAGGTCTGATATTCGTAGGAACAGAACTTCATATCCCGACTGCGATCGGTCACATCAATCTGGGTGACCTCGTAATACTGGTCAGCGCGTATATACTCGGCCCGTTTGCTTTTGTACCGGCTGCGATCGGTTCAACATTGGCAGATCTTCTTGCGGGTTATCCGCAGTATGCCGTTGCAACATTTATCATTAAAGGTGTCATGGGGCTTACTGCGGGATTGCTGCTTAAGAGAAACAAAGAAGGAAAAGTGTCGCTTGGAAGAAAGCTTGCGGCTTCTTTCATTGCCGAGGTGATCATGATGGCAGGCTATTTTGTGTTTGAATCTCTGCCGTTTATGTACGGGGTCGCGGCTGCACTGGGATCGGTCATTCCCAACGGTATCCAGGCAAGTGCAGCCATAGTCGGTGCTGTGCCGCTTATGTATATAAAACTGTTTGACGGATATCAGATCTCCCAGGGGATAATAAGGCATAAACAGACGAAGACCGCCGTCTGATCAGAGTTTAGCCGTTTTTCTTTCCTGCCCGGCCTTCAGGACCGCATAGCAGTATAAAGCAACACCGTTGGTGGAATTCGGATGAACTTCATCGTACATGTATTTCTCACTGCCATCAACATCCCTGACTTCATCTATGATGGGCTGCGAATCTATGCATATATAGTCTTCGCTTTCGCACCATTCTATGATGGCATCGTGAAAATGGTTGAAGCGTTCATCCAATGTGTTATTCGAGTTGCTTATTGGCCACGGAGTAATGAAATATATCTTCGCTTCAGAAGATTTGTCTTCTATTATCCGTGCCAGCTGTTCCAGCCTTTTGACATACTCGGAGGAATCCGGTGATGTTCTTTCATTCTTTGAAAAGATTATGTCGTTGATTCCGATGGCGACCACATATATGTCTGAGACAGGAATTGAAGATCCACTTTCAATGAGATCTTTAACCATCCAGCCGGATTTGGAAAAATTGGTGACTTTGCCTTTGATGTACGGTGAAACAGACTGATACCAAGGGATACCGCCTGTTGCGGATCCCCTGGTTATACTGTCTCCAAGAAAACAAATGGATTTTCCGCTTTCAAGGTCAGCAAAAAGTTCGCTTTGCTTGAGATCTTCGGTAATCCCGTCGTTTACTTTATATTTTATGTGAGTTACGTAAAACCGTGTGATGTTCGGCGTAACCAATAAAGCCAAAATTACAAAACAAAGCAAACCGGATATTACCGGCAGATAAACAGCGGTAATCCGATTGCCTGTTTGCTTGTTTTTTATCATATGGGCGTTACAGCAGATGAGCTCTGAGGTCCTCGCCTGATAAAGGTGAGAGAAGGGCAGGAGCGATATCGAATACGGTCTTGCATCCGTAGTCGCCTTTCTGTGAGAGACGGTAGATAGCTCTGGCGTAAGCTGTGAGGACAGAGCCTGTAAACTCAGGGTTAGAGTCAAGTTTCAGCGAGTACTCGATGACGTGGCTGTTTTCTTTGTTTACGCCTGTCTTGCCTGTGCGGAAAACGAAACCGCCGTGGTTGATCCTTGAGTGATCCCTTACGAATTCCTCTTCTGAAATGAAGTGTACGGTAGTGTCGTAATCTGCGAAGTAGTTGGGCATTTCCTTGATCGTCTTTTCGATGAGCGCCTTGTCAGCACCTTCCTCAGCAACAACGAAGCACTCTCTTGTGTGCTTCTGGCGTGTGGAAAGCTCAGGCTCGCTGCCGGATCTGACTGCTTCGAGAGCGCTCTCAACGGGAATGGTGTACTGCTTGCCGTTCTTTACGCCGGGAACTCTTCTGATCGCATCGGAGTGACCCTGGGATACTCCCTTGCCCCAGAATGTGTAATCCTTGCCCTCGGGAAGGATACAGCTGCCGTAGAGACGGTTGATGGAGAACATTCCCGGATCCCATCCGCCGGAAATGAGAGCTGTGTGATAAGAATCGGCAGCAGCCTTGTCAACGTTGGCAAAATGCTGGGGGATCTTGGCGTGAGTGTCGAAACTGTCGATTACGTTGAATAACTTTGCATATTCAGGTGTCTGCTTGGGCAGATCCGTAGCGGAACCTCCGCAAATAACGAGAACATCGATCTTGTCCTGCCAGTCAGCTGCTTCAGCAACGGGAACGACCTTGATCCCGGGAGTGAGAGTCTTGACTGATGCAGGGTCTCTTCTGGAGAAGACCGCAACGAGTTCCATGTCTGGGTTCTGTCTGATTGAGAGTTCAACGCCTTTGGCGAGATTTCCGTAGCCCAAAATACCTATTCTGATTGCCATATGCTAGTCCTCCTTGGGGCTGTTTTCTATTCGAAAGGCATTATAGCAAATAACTTCTGATATTGCTTATAATGACTTTGATTATTTTGTTACATACGCGTGTTAAGAAAATATACAAAAAATAGTCATTGTATTATAATAATCGTCATGCCGAGCATTAAGTATCTTTTAAGGCGCGTAATGCGCATGGACTATAAGGCGATGAACGCCAAGATCAAGGATATCCACGAGAAGAGCGGGAAGTCCCGCCTGTGGATCTTTTTCGATATGGTCCACTGCGGAAGGAAGTTCGGTGCCGGTTATATGGATTACTGGCTCTATGAGATGTACAACCTCAATGATGCCCAGAGGGACACCTATATTACCAGAGGCCGCAGCAATGACCTGGTAAACAGATACAACGATCCCAAGTATACCCATCTTATCGACAATAAGATCGAGTTCAACGAGCATTTCGGTGAATTCCTCGCGCGCAAGTGGATCCCTGTAAGGGAAGACAACAAGGCAGAAGTCATCAGTTTCATAAAGGACCACGAAAAACTCATAGCAAAGGCGGATCTCGGTTCATGCGGAAAGACCGTTGAAATGGTCGACTGCACAAAGGAAGATGCTGTACACTTATATGAAAGGCTCCTGCACATGGAGCGTCCTCATCTTCTTGAAGAGGTCCTGGTGCAGCATCCGGCTGTCAGTGCGATCTATCCTCACGCCATCAACACGGTCAGAGTCGTTACGATCCTTAAGGACGGTAAGGTCCATATTGCCAGCGCATGCGTAAGATTCGGCAATCACGGCCATACGGTCGATAACTTCAACAGCGGCGGAATGACCGCCCCCATGGATGAGAAGACCGGTGAGATCACCGATTATGCAATAGATAAGAGCAAGAACCTGTTTACGCATCACCCTGAGACAGGAGCTCCCATCAAGGGATTTGTATTCCCGATGTGGGATGAGGTGTGCGAGATGTGCACTAAAGCTGCAAAAGTTGTCCCTCAGGTGGGATATATCGGCTGGGATGTATGCTTTACGCCCGAATGTCCTGCGATAGTGGAGGGCAACGATTACCCGGGCCATGATCTGTATCAGCTGCCTGAGCATACCCATGACAAGATGGGCATTTGGCCCAAATACCAGATCTGAATCAATAAAGGGATCGTCAGGTCCTTAGCCTGTGGCTCTTAGTGATGATGAACAGCATCAGCATGGCGGGAATCGCATATTCAGGTGAATTGATCTCGAGTATCCAATTCTTCTTAAGCTGTGCCTCACCGAAGAAAAGCCTTCCGACAGCCGCTCCGTCATTGTTGGTGAATTCTGTTACACCGTTGGTAAGCTGGGCTGCAGATGTGGTGACATGGAGCCCTGTGCTGTTAAGGTCATAAGTATAGGGACCTCTTTTGGCAATATCGATGCAGCCGAGGTCTGTCGTGCCGTTCCAGAACTTCCACGCAGGTGCGCCTTCATTGACGGTCTGCTCGACAAGGGCAACATACTGTCTGTTCTTGTTGATCATGACATAGTTTCCCTGTCTTTGCTGATCGGCGGTAACAAAGAAAACGCCGCTGCCGTCTGCCGTAATAACCTTGAATTCTGGGCTCGGAGGATTACCCCATGACCTGAGCTGATAGACTTTGAAGAACATGATAAAGCCCTCCCGTCAAAGACGATAATAATCTTTCCCTTGGCAATAATTGTAACATAAAAATCCGGATCATTAGTGCTACTATTTCTTTAGAGTTTGGAGGTGGCATTTATGATGCAGCAGGAACAGTGGGAATCACTTACACCTGAACAGAAGAAGAGGGAATTATATCTTGAGCAGAAATACACGCTCGATACGTTTCTGGAGCATCGTGCCATCTCAAAGGCTCAGTATGACAAGAGCCTCGGTGATCTGACAGCCAAGATGGGATACGGCAAAGCAGGCTGATTACCGTTAAATTCCTTTGCGTTTATCTGTTGAATCTAATTAAGAACGAGAATTTAACGTTTCTTAAAATTTTCCGTGATAAAATCAAATTATGAAGAACAGACTCGCCAGTATTATTTTTAAAGATGTGACAGGCGCGAACGAATCGAATCGCGTCTCTTACATTGTCAGGATTAATTCCATGATGATGTGCATCTATTTCATAATATGGATAGCAGTTTTCGGAATATCGGCGAGATATGCGAATGCAGGCACCTGTTTTCTGGCTTTATGCTCTTATGCGGCTTCGATCTATCTGACTTACAGGGATCAGAACACATGGGCGCTCTTGCTGTACAGTGCCGTTACCATCATATGGATGTTCCGGTTCGTCATATCGTGGGGATGGGAATGCGGAATACAGCATTTTGTCTTTGTTCTGCTCGTCCTTGTGTTTGTGGGAACTTACAGGTCGGTCAAGGAAAAGATGCTCTTGAGCCTTGCGGTCTTCTCGATACGAATGCTCCTTTATCTGTGGCATATTACGCATGAGCCCGTTGAGGTCCTCTCACGCCGTATATCGGTTACTTTCCAGATAATCAATATCGTTTCGATCTTTTTGTCACTTATCGTCATCCTCAATATCTTTACGCGCGACAAGCTGGCAACCGAGGCTAAGCTTGCCCAGTACAACCGTCAGCTCAAGGTCGTAGCAGAGCACGATCATCTGACGGGACTTCTTAACAGACGCAGCGGCATGTCGGATACGGTCGCAAAGATAATGAGCGGGAACCTGTCGACGGGCATGAGCATTGCGATAGGTGACATTGACCATTTCAAAAAGATCAATGACACATACGGCCATGAGGCGGGCGACGCAGTGCTTAAGCGCCTTGCCAAGCTTTTCGACAGTTACATGAGCGAATACGGAGCGGCAATAAGATGGGGAGGAGAGGAGTTCCTTTTCATATTTGACGATGTCAATCTCGATGATGCTTTTGTCGTTCTCGACGGGCTCAGGCTTAAGATATCCACGCTGGAGATTCCGTGGAAGGGAGAAAGGATCCCGGTTACCATGACTTTCGGAGCTACGGACATCAATGTAATGCTCTCGCCCAAGGATAATGAAACTGATATCGAAAACCGCATAAACGAAGCGATCGACGATGCCGACAAGAAGCTTTACATGGGCAAGGAGAGCGGCAGGAACAGGGTCGTAATCTGATAGTCTTTTTTTCTACAAATTCCGGATCCTCTGTGCTATAATCTTTTGGAAATTCCATGGCAAGGGAGGTGATTTTATGACACGAAGCGATTCTGACAATCCCCGATCGCGATTACGCACCATAAAATTCACCATCCAGGGAGATTTGCTATGGAAGAAATGGCATCCGTAAAGGAAGAGCTTGTAAGCCTTCTCGAAGAGAAGCGCTATAAAGAACTCCGTTTAAAACTATCAGAGATGATGGAAGTTGATATTGCTTCCATTATGGATTCGTTGGAGAATGAGGATTCGCTAAAGATTTTCCGAATCCTTCCTAAGAGCATGGCTGCGGACGTTTTCGCCGAGCTTGAAGTCGATGACCAGAAATACATCATCATGTCACTGTCCACGAACGAGGCTTCGAACATCATCGATAACCTCATGGCGGACGATGCTGCGGACTTCCTCGAAGAAATGCCGGCAAACGTCGTTAAGAGGATCCTTGCAAATGCAAGCCCCGAGCAGCGTAAAGACGTAAACCACCTTTTGCAGTATCCGGATGATTCCGCAGGATCTATCATGACGGTCGAGTATGTTGACCTTAAGAGGGACATGACCGTAGCAGATGCGATCCTGCGTATCAGGGAGATAGGCCTCGATGCCGAGACCACCAATATCTGCTATGTCCTTGACAAAAGAAGGCTCCTTGTGGGAACCGTTGCCCTCAGATACCTGCTCATAAAGCAGCCTGATGAGGTCATCGGTGACATAATGAACGACAGCGTCATCTCAATCAAGACTACGGATGACCAGGAAGAAGCGGCACGTGTTTTCCAGAAGTACGACTTTACCGCGATGCCCGTTGTTGACAATGAAGACCGCCTTGTCGGTATCATCACGGTCGACGACGTCATGGACATCATGGAAGAGGAGGCCACGGAGGATATCGAGAAGATGGCCGCTATCATCCCTGACCAGACCGACAGGCCGTACCTCAAGATCGGAGTCCTTGAGACATTCAAGAACAGGATGCCCTGGCTTCTTTTCCTCATGGTATCCGCCACATTTACCGGTGCGATAATCACCAGATATGAGACAGCCCTTGCGGCATATGTAACCCTTACTGCCTATATCCCGATGCTGATGGATACCGGAGGAAATGCCGGTTCCCAGGCAAGCGTTTCGGTAATCCGCGGACTTTCGCTCAGGGAGATCCAGTTCTCGGACTTCTTTAGAGTCCTTTGGAAAGAGGCCCGTGTTGCCGCTATCTGCGGAATAGTGCTGTCTTCGGCCAATTTCGTCAAGCTCATGCTCATAGACAAGCTCCCGATGAATATCGCGGGAATCATCTGCGTAACGCTCGTGCTCGTAGTTATCTTCGCGAAGTCCATCGGCTGCACGCTGCCTATGGTCGCCTCCAAGATCAAGCTCGACCCTGCGGTCATGGCTTCTCCGCTGATCACGACCATCGTTGACGCGGTGTCGCTCCTGATCTACTTCGGCCTTGTAACGCACCTGCTTTCGATCACGGTCTGACGAAGAAAATAAAAATTATATATAGGGGCTTTGAACGATTTTGTGTTGAAAAGCCCCTTTTGCTTTTATATAATTACAATTCGGAAATCTATTAAAATTCCACCTACAAATTCCTTGAAAGGAAAGGAGAAATAACATGATTTATT
>JAIKZM010000173.1 GCA_024682215.1 Saccharofermentans sp.
CGTCAAAAGTCTTGGCGGAAACGCCGCATACCAGGTTAACATCCCTGCCGACACCTTCGATCTTACCCTGGTCCGCATAAGAATACACAACAGTTGCGATGATGCCGCACAGGATTATGAATACCGGGACCGTTACGATCATCTGCTTATAAAGAAGCGTCTTTTTGCGGATTATAAGATTGATGATAATACCTACTGCGATCAGGATGTACAAGAAACCGATGAGAGGTTCGATATACATGAGCGGAGTTATATCAGGTCTTACCGTGATCGTCCTTATTTCAGGTTCACCTCCCGAATAAGTTATGAGCGCTTTTTCGGTCAGCATAACGAGAGTATCACGTGATGCTCCGTCAGGACGGTATGCTTCAAGCTGCCACAGACCTGAGTGTTCTTTGAGCACTCCTGCGGTATCAAACTCCTTCTTTAACTTACCGTCCTCTAATACATAAACAGAGTACGGGATGCCGTCAACTGCCAGATACAGTTTTCCGTCAGCTATTGCCGCATCTTTTAAACGCGAGAGTTTTTCATCATCGAAGGATTCAAACCTGTAAATACTCTCACCGATAGGCTTGCCGAATTCAACTTTATAAACGTTTCCGTCACTTCTGAAAAAGACAAAACCGTCGCCCGCAGGAATGACTTTTGCCGTGTAAGTGCCGTCCGGATCTGTGGGATAGATGTCGCTCTCACTTATGATCCGGCTCTTTGTGTCGATAGAATAAAGCTTGACTCCTGACATGTCACTAACGGAAAAATAAACCTTGCCGTTATGGTAACGGGGAGAGCTGATTTTCGTTCCCTTCTTCAAGCCGTCTTTGCCGATATCAAGTTTGAAGATCTCATCCGTCCTTTTGTAATCAGGTGAAACACGGAGGATCGAATACTGCTCTGTCAACAGACTGCTGTTGCCGTCAAGATTGTCACGGTAAACATAGAGCTCTCCGTCATCGGTCATGGTCATGTCGCTCGGTATAAAGATACTTTCCGAATCATCATCATGTGCCACCGCATAAGCTATGCCGCAATACTCCTGAACACCGGTATCCAGATTGATGCGGGCATATATGCCATTCGCCGTTTCTCTGCTCAAGACGGCCATCTTCCCGCCGTCATTTATCGAGAAGCACCATATCTGCGAGATCTGATGTTCGGTTATAGGCAATCCGCCAAGATCGCATACTCCATTAATATCGTGATACCAGCTATAGTTGGAGTCGACCAGGAAATACACGATAAACAGCAAGACAGCCGCCAAAAACAGCCAGCGCACCTTGCCGCAGAGTTTGCAGATGATCTTTTTACATGACTTCAAAAACTTCATAACACAATTTCAACAGTATCTTGATCGACGACTCATTATACCAACTTTTACGGCCTGCTCCATATATTTTATAAAATCAGCCGGTCATCATAATTTTTCGATGGGATTACGGTATACTGTCCGGAAAACAACTCCCTGCATATCAGAAGTTCCAGCTCCTGCCTGTGTTCCCAGTGTCTGACTAATCCGTCTTCGCCCTTAAGGCCGTTTCTGACAGCGTGAGGACAGTTGTCGAAATAATCACAAAGCATCGAAAACCATACTTCATTGCCTTTATCATCGACACGCTCATGCCGTGCGGTCTCGAGATTCTTTCTGATATCTTCAGGTTCTGTCTTAAGATAAGCAATCTGCATCGGCTTTCCGCTGATACAAACCTTAAGCGCCTTATAGAATTCCAGTATCTTTTCGTCAGGCATATCCCTGAAAAGGATCATATCCTCAACGGTATTCTGAAACAGCGCACACTCCGTGATCAACGGAGCACCGTCCCAACTGCCGTACCTCTTAAGGACAATATCCCTAAAACCGTCAAAGGGGATCCTGTTGTTATAGATCTCATGCTTTTCCAGTTCTTGATAGAAACTGCGGTCTTCAGTCCTGATCTTTGTATAACAGACAACCACATGGTCATCCTCAAAATGGGATTTGGCTTCGATCTCCGGTTTCATAGCCGGGAATCTGCCAAGGATGTTTTGATACTCTTCCCTGTCAACATATGCACACCACGCAAGCTCTACCGGGGAATAATCGCCTTCTTCCAGCACTTTATGATTCGGATGTTTCTTAGACAAATATTTTACCAGAGTACTCTTGCCGCTTCCCTGTATGCCTTCGACGAAATAACTCATGGTCCGTATCCCTTCCCCTCGTGCCTGATCAAACACACAAATTATATCATTAGCAAAATGTTAGAATAAACATGACATACTGTTGTCGTGTTTACTCTGTTAATATCGGAATGGAGCGAAAACAAGATGAAGATAGACAGACTTATCGGAATACTGTCAGTTTTGCTGCAAGTGGAAAAAGTTACGGCACCTGAACTTGCCGAACGCTTTGAAGTATCGAGGAGGACCATCAACCGTGACATAGATGACCTTTTATATGCAGGCATACCGATCCGCACTTCTCAAGGTGTTAACGGCGGGATCAGTATCGCTGACGGATACAAGATAGACAGAACGATCCTCACTTCCAAAGACATGCAAATGATCCTTGCAGGACTTCGAAGTCTGGACAGCGTAAGCGGAAGCAGCTATTACGTACAGCTGATGGAGAAGATCCAGTCAGGTTCATCGGGGTTCATCAGCGGACGGGATTCCATTCTGATCGACCTTTCATCGTGGTACAGAGAATCTCTTGCGCCGAAGATATCCACCATACAGGATGCGATAGAAAACAGGCATCTTCTGGAGTTCTACTATTACGCTCCGTCGGGTGAAAGCAAACGCACGATAGAACCGTATTACATCGTTTTCAAGTGGACGAGCTGGTATGTGTACGGATGGTGCAGGAAGCGCAAGGATTACAGACTGTTCAAACTGAACCGCATGGACAAGGTGCGGGAATCCAAAAAGGATTTTGTCTGCAGAAATGCACCGGTACCTGATCTGAGTACAGAACTGAAGTTCCCCAGGAACATAATCCTCAAGGCTTTGTTTGATCCCGAAATGAAATGGCGCCTTGTCGAAGAATTCGGACCGGACTGTTATGAGGAACAATCAGACGGAAGACTTCTGCTGATACGCGATTACAGTGACATGGACAATCTGACGATGTGGATGCTGACATTCGGAGATAAAGTTGAAGTGCTAGAACCGCCGGAAGTAAGAGAAAGACTTAAAGACATGGCAAAAGCAATGATAAAGATATACGGAGGAAATAAAAATGGCAGGGATTGAAAGATATGAAGTAAATGAACAGTGGGCACATTCTGGGATCATCAAGGCCGGTGATTTCTGTTTCCTTGGTTACTGTGTCGGCAATGTCGGCGGGACCATTGAAGAACAGATCAACGGAGCTTTCGACAACATGGAAGAAAGACTTGCATTGGTCGGTCTTACGCTCGAATCAGTAGTCCAGATGGACTGTCTTTTCAGAGACGTATGGAACATCCCGGTCATGGAGAAGATTATCAAGGAAAGATTCAACGGCAAGTACCCTGTCAGGAAATCCATTCAGACAGAGTTCGCACACGTCGGCGGAAAAGACGGATTACAATTCCAGGCAGATGCCGTGGCTTACTGCGGGAAATAAATTCATTGGAGAATAGATATGAAATACGAATGGATCGATGAGTTCCTTCTCGGCAAACCCGGCGTGACAAGAGATCTCCAGCCGGAATGGAACTGGATACGCTATCAGATCGGCGGAAAGATGTTTGCCGCGATATGCAGAGATGACAATGATTGTCCTGTTTACATAACACTGAAGCTTGAACCTCTTGAAGGTGAATTCTGGCGTGGCCAGTATGAGGACATTATCCCCGGATACTACATGAACAAAGTGCATTGGAATTCCGTAAAAGCAGACGGAGAAGTTCCTGATGATGTGCTGAAGGATCTGCTTGAAAAGGCTTACAAGATCGTACTGGGGAGCCTGAGCAAAAAGATGCAAAAGGAGTTATTGGGAGATGAGTGATATGAGCGAACTTATCAGCTGCTGCGGTTCTGACTGCGGTGCGTGCTACTGCTACGGGAAAATGTGCCAGGGATGCAATGCTCTTTGCGGCAAAGTCTTCCATGCGCCTGAAGGAAAAGAATGCCCGATCTACTATTGCTGCAGGATCAAGAAGGGATACAAGTCATGCGGTGAATGCAGCAGTCTTCCCTGCGATCTCATACTTGGAACAAGAGATCCGAAGATGAGCGAAGAGGAATTCATGAAGACCGTTGATGAACGCGTGAAAAGACTTAGGAGCTCATCAGATGGCATTTGACTTCAAGAAAGAATTCAAAGAATACTATCAGCCGAAAAACAGGCCTGAGATCATAAACGTTCCCTCCGTCAATTTTCTTGCTGTCAGAGGTTCCGGTGATCCCAATTTAGAAGGCGGTGATTATCAGCGCGCCGTAGGACTTTTGTATGCTGTCGCATTTACTCTCAAGATGAGTTACAAAACAAGTTACAGGATCGACGGCTTTTATGAGTATGTTGTACCGCCTCTCGAAGGCTTCTGGTGGCAAGATGGTATCGACGGTGCCAACTACGCTGACAAATCATCATTCAACTGGATATCAGTGATCCGGCTGCCTGATTTCATTACAGAAAATGACGTAGCGTGGGCAGCCGATACGGCAACTGAGAAAAAGAATCTTGATTGTTCATCAGTAAAGTTCTTCACTCTCAATGAAGGACTTTGCGTTCAGATGATGCACACAGGTTCATATAATAATGAACCTGAAACTGTTGCTTTAATGGATGAATATATTCATCAGAACGGATATGAGAATGATCTTAACGGCAGCAGGCTTCACCACGAAATATACCTGTCGGATCCGAGAAAAAGTTCTCCTGAAAAGATGAAGACCGTTATAAGGCATCCTATACGAAAGCTGTAAGTAATACTGAATTATACGAGCGATTCAATAACCGGTTCCAGACTGTTAAGATCGACGAAATCAACCTGTTTGTTGTATGTTTCGATCATGGCACGTATCTCGGCAGTCTTTTCTTCTTCGGGAACACTTAAGGCTTTTTTATAGACCAGTTTCATCATTGTTTTGTGCAGTAAACTAAGTTTGGAATAGTCGATACCGCCCCTTAAGTGGAAGATCCTGGCTTTCTCATATATTTCAGGAGATACCTGTGTCCTTATATTGTTTCTGATATGATCAATGTTCTGTTTGTCAGTCGGATCCGCTAATCCTACTGTCGCAATGATCAGCTTTTTACCGGTAATGTCATTCAGGTTCTTAAGTGTCTTTTTCATCCCCTCGACTCCGCCTGCATAAAGTCCTCCCATGTAAATGATCGTCTGATATCTGTTGATGTCATTCACAGCTTTGCAGCTGACCGCTTCTATCCCCGTCTTCCCCGATAACTCTTCCGCGTATTTCTTCGTGGTCCCGTAGCATGAACCGTAAACTATTATTTCATTCATGTTTATACTCCCTCGAATTCCCTAAGATTCTTCTCGATAATCGTGATCGTCTTGATCGTTGCCTTGATGTCCTTGTCGGATATGCCGCCGAACATCTTCTTCATTATTACGGCACTTGCATCATTCTTTTCGCAAAAGGACCTGCATTTATCAGTCAGCAGGATAAGCTGTTTTCTCTTATCGGTTTCATCAGGAATAAACTCTATAAACCCCTTCTTTTCAAGTTTCAACAGTATCTGTTTTACGTTCTGATGAGAGCTCCCGAGAATGTCTGACAGTTCCTTAAGCGTCGGCGGTTCCTTGCACATGTTTATGCATATGACAGCGAAAAACTGTTTCCAGCTTATCTCTTTCATCATATTGTCAGCCATTGCCTGGAAGCGGTTCTCGAATGCGCTTATCAATCCGAGAAGATAATAATTTGCAGGGATCCCTGAAAAGTTAACTTTTCCGCTGTTAATAACATCATCAATGATCATAGATGCACCTCACCAAAGGTAATATATTACCGTTTGCGATAATGGTAACATGTTACCTTTTAAAATGCAAACGTTCAATCATCGCAGACAAGTGATATGATGTGAGCAAAGAAAATCTGTTTGTTTAACAGTTGGAAAGGTATGTCAAATAAGCGAAGATATGAAAGCCCGGTTTGAAAAGATCCTCAACTCACTGCGCTTGGAATGTAATAAGATCAGTGACAGAAAAAAGACGTTTTATCTGTATTCACTTTTTTTCATAATACTGTTCTATGCGGTATTCAGTGCATTACCGAACGCCGGAAGAAGTTTTGTCTGCAATTTTGACGGACGCGAGATCTATTTCCAGTCGTATATTTACGACGGAATCTGGGTTCGACAGATCATCAGTAATTTCCTTCACGGAGATTTTTCCATACCGCTGTATGATTTCAGCAAGGGCTGGGGCAGCAGGATAATTGATGGCGGAATTGATCCGATAGATCTACTTGTCACACCCTTTTTCGACATGGCTCATGCAGAAGCACTCTATATGTTATTGATAATCCTGAAGCTTTATCTGGCAGGCTTTGCATTTTTGTATCTGTGCCGTTATTTCAAAAAGGACCGTATCACATCATTGACAGGTTGTTTTATATATTTGTTCAGCGGATATATGATCTATGCCGGTCTTGCTTTCCCGATCTATATTGCACCTATGATCCAGCTGCCGCTGCTGATCGTTGGAGCCGAAAAGGTCATGCGCAAGGAAAAGAGCATGGGCTTTGTTTTTACCATAATGTACACCGCGCTGCATGGCTATTATCATTTTTACATGCATACGATCATGATCGGCATCTACTGTATAGTCAGGCTGTTTGCCATTTATCCGAAAGGAAAGCGTTTGAGAGCTTTACCCGGCCGTCTTGGAAGCGGGATCGGCAAATGGCTCCTCGGGCTCGGAATATCAGCTTTCATTATGCTTCCGATAATCCTCAGTATTGGCACTTCTGCCAGAAGCGGATACAGCAACATCAGTATTTCAAACAGTTTTGCAATTCACTGGAAATTCTTCTGGCAGAGATTTATGTCTCTTATATCTCCGATACGCATTTATGACTGGGATTGGGGGTTGGATTATCCGGCATATGCCGCAATTTTCTTTTTGTGTGCAATAGTCATCTTCACCTCAGGAAGGAAGCAGAAGTTTACGCAAAAATGGCTGCTGGTCATTGGTCTGTTCATGTTGTTCTGTCCATGGTGCGGTCTTGTAATGAACGGCTTCCAATACCCGTGCAACCGCTGGAGCTACGGACTGGCTCTGCTCGCCGGTTTTCTGGTTACAGATACGATGCCGGATCTTTTCAAAATGAACAGAACACAGAAAATTATCAGTTTTGTTGCCCTTACTGCATACGGGTGTATCGGAATATTTTCCATTAATATCCGAAAAGAGATCTTCGCTCCGGTAGGAACAGCATTTCTCGCAGCCACCCTGCTAATCATCATTTGCAGCGGCAGTTCGGAAGCCATGCAAAAGTATAGAAAATCACTTTGTTTTGTTCTCGTCTGCCTGAATGTGATCGCAAATGCCATATATCTGACCTCACCTGATTCGATGGGATGGGTTCTTTGGTTTTCCACCTCAAAGAATGAGACCAGACAGATAATTAATTCAGTCGAGAGCGAACCCCTTTCATCCTCATTCGGCTACGAAGTCGGAGACGGCCGTATTGACAGTACAGATCTGTTGTATTTGAATTCCATTGTATATAATCAGCCGGCAACGCATATATATTCATCTCTGATAAACGGTAATATAGTGGCATTCAGGGATGCAACTGAATCCTGCGGGAACATCCAGTATTTCAAGATCAACTCATCCGATCAGAGAACCATTTTAAATGCCCTTCTTTCCGTCGATCAGCATTATGAAATGCCGGACAAGACGCAATATGTACCTTACGGCTACAAGTACTGCGGCGAAACCGAAATTGGTTACAAGGCATATCAGAACGAATACTCTCTGGGATGGGGCTATACATATGACCATTCAGTCCCGTATGAGGCTGCTTCCGGTCTGAACGGAATCGGAGTTCAGGAGCTTATGATGCGTTCTGTGATCCTCGACCGTGACAAACAGATAACCCCCGGCTGCGTTGAATCAGAATATGTTCAGATTCCGTACACATATCAATGCAAAGACTGCGAATGGGAAAACGGCATTGTCAAAGCAAGCAAAGGTGCAAGCATAGAACTCAATGCCGCTCTTTCGAAGGGAACCGAATACTATATCCGCATAAAAGGTTTTAACATTGATGGCTACGGAAATAACACCTTCACGATCAGCACAAACTCAAGTTTTGATATTACAGTAAGTTCCGGAAGTGTCAAAAAGACTGCCCGTGCCATGTCTCCGTCTTATCCGTGGTATTACGGACGCGAAAACTATCTCTTCTGTCTTGGATGTCTTGAAGAGGACCGTGACACTGTTCAGTTCCAGATACCTGTTGCCGGGACTTTCAAACTAGAAAGCATCGAATTGTATGCACTCCCGTTGGATCACTATCCGGAGAATGCCGAAAAACTCCGGAAGGAATCACTGAAAAACGTGGTGCTCGGGACCAACAGATTATCCGGCACGATCGATGTTACCGGCAACAAGGTATTGTGTGTTACCGTACCATATGAAAATGGCTGGACCGCATATGTAGATGGACAGAAGACAGAGATCCTGCGTGCCAACTACGCATTCATGGGCCTAAAACTTTCTGAAGGGCACCATGAGATCGTGCTTGAATACCATGTTCCATATCTTGCCGAGGGAGTGATCGTATCACTCGTCAGCATGTGCATCACGGTTATCATATTAGTGGTTACGAAAAGGAAAAAACTGCAGAAAAAGCAGTAAGTTCTTTGCTATCACGGCGCTGTTCCGACTCATAAACAATGTTCATGAGCATTGATGGCCTTCAAGGGTCGTGATCGGTCAAGTCACCTTGCCGTCGAACAGACCGGACCTTCTCTCAAGAACGACATTCTTTACCAGATAGACCAAAGATGCAGCTATGAGAGTGCCCGCTGCAACAGCCGGAAGATACACGCCGATACCGTACTGCACATACAGGAAATAGAGTTTATCGATCATGAGATAGTTCAGCATTATCACTTCAAGAGATATCTTGCCAAAGAACTTAATTACCGGATTGCCGATCTTAACGCGCGACATGAGAGTTACGACAAAGATGAGGAATACAAGTTCATACAATGTCTCCTGACCGAGGCCTACAAGCTTGTCTAAGATCGGGTTGGGTGAGCCGTGATACTCGGTCCAGTAGATAAACCTTGAGATAAGATTTCTGTGAACATGATCCATGAGAATAACCAAAATAGATGATGCGGTCAGGATCGAGACAAAAGCCTTTCTGATGACCCTGTTGATCTGCTCCTCTTTATAAGCGTAGAGCATGCCGATTGGGAACATGAAGATCGTGTTGTACCACCACTCGCCCTTGAACCAATAGGACATGACACCTGTTTGGGAGTGACCTGAAAGCAGTCCGATCGTCATCATTATGAGGACAACAACAGTCATGATGAGAATACCGGTTAGAGGTTTTTTCACCTTCGCGAAAACAAGTCTGAAGACCACATACAAGATCATGATCTCTACCGCAAACCACATCTCGTTGTTCACCAGGAATATTCCGAAGAAGCTGCAGATGAGTTCAGTGAATCCGAAGGACCTGCGGGATGCGATGTTGTTCAGCAGTGCGTCGGTCAGATAGATGTAATTGCAGATGAAGAACGGAACAAGGACCGTGAAGATCCTTCTTCTCATGAAGCCTTTGATATAGTTCTCGTCGGTCATCCATCTCTTGATGAGTCCGAATCCGGAACTGAAGAAGAAGAATGCAACCGCAAGGATCCCGTAATAGTAGAAGAACCTCATGTCTCCTGTTTCTTCCCCGTTTGCCTCGAGTCCGATGACGGTCTGGTGGAAGATGATGAAGACAGCCAGGGCACCCTGGATTTCTTTGCTCGATATACGGTCGAAGAATGCCGTTTCATTTGCATTCCTGCCAAACGATCCTGCGAAAAGGATCGTGCCGAGAACGGCTATGCAAATGTATAAGGCTACCGTAAGGTCCAAGTCGTCTTCTCCTTTCTTATCTCAGCAAGCTTATGACATTTAATGTTATCGAGACCAGAAGCATTGCAAGAACTATGAGGATTATGATTATCAGTCTGCTCCTCTCCTTCTTGTGCCTGATCTCTTCTTCGCTCAATTCAACGGAAGCGTTGATGAGGTCCTGTGCTTCTTCGCGCGACATCGTTTCTTCGCCGTTCTGACGTTCACCTGCAAGGATCTCCATTATCGAGACGCCCAGCAGTTCAGATATTGGTTCAAGCATTGAGATATCGGGGAAACTGAGGCCACGCTCCCACTTGGATACTGCTTTGTCGGTAACGTTCAAAGCATCTGCAAGCTGCTTTTGGGTAAGTCCCTTTTCTTTACGCAACTCGGTTATCAGTTGTCCTGTTTTTTCTTTGTCCATTAAGACTTATTACCTCAGTAATGAAATAATAACCGAGTTGGCGCTAAAATTCCAAGGTTCGGGAGATCAGGCCTCAGGCTTGCTCTTTTCCGCAGTTATTGCATTCTTTATTCCCTTGTAAAGCCCTGCGATCACTGCTGTTACGACGAATACCGTCACTGCTCCGAACCTTCCGAAGAACTTGTCGTTACCTGTCATGAACATCAGCTGCAATACTGCAATGTGCAGGATATAGACAGGAAGCGAGCACTCTCTTCCGAGCCACTCTGCGAACGTATCTTTTCCGAAGTCAGGATACTTAAGGCAAAGAAGTACGATCAGATAAATGAGGATCTCGCAGCTTACGAACGGGACCGCAACTCCCTGCTTATATCCCTTAAGTTCGACTATGGCTGTCACAACGCAGATGACGGACAGTATCCAGAGTATGGGTGCCGCTGCCTTGTGATCCAAGATCTTCTTTTCGAATCTCCTGATGAGCATGCCCATCATGGTATATCCCAGACCGACAAAGAGCGCATTTCTAAGCTGAACCGGCGTTCCGATACCGAGGTGCGAAAGTACGACATAAGCCGCAACAAGGAAAGGCGCCAGAAACATCGCAAATTTCATCAGCTTGAGCTTGTTCAAAAGGAGCATGATGAGGAGCGCGTAAAGGAGCGATCCCAGATACCACAGGTGCTCTGAAAAAGGCGAGAGATTATAGAGCGCAAAATCCGTCAGCACCTTGGCCGAGAAGCATGCCTTCATGCCGTCAGAGCTTCCCGAAGTCACTCTCAGATAGACAGCATAAACGCCTGCATAGAAAACATTTGCCGCAATGAAGAAGATGAATATCCTCTTTGTCTGCTTAATGAGGCGCTTCATCATCTCAGCATTGTCATCTCGGTAGAGGAAATAGCCGCAGATAACAAGGAAGAAAGGAACGGCCGTCTTGCCATAGGTAATGAAGACTTCGCCTGCCTTGTCTGCAAACGGAACATGAATGACAACGACCAGGAACGCCATCACGATCCTCATTACATCGATCGAATGGATGTGGGTGCCTGCCTTCAGATCAAGTTCACCCGAAGCCTTCTTCTTTCCGGTGATGAGCGCGATCAGGTACTTGTCAACACCGCTTATGATGGTCGCAAGTCCGATGGCGAGCAGGATCGTAAGTATGCAGTACATGCCTGCGCTCTTAACGTTGAACATCGCATCGGTATGAAGGCCCTTGAGAAACAGATTATGGATAAGATAAAGTTCAAGAGAGATCGAACCCAGGAACTTGAGAACCGGATTGCCGAACCTGACTCTCATCATGATTAGGAGCAGGAAGAGTACAAAGCAGATGATCCACGGGAGCTGGACTGACAGACAGCGCAGCTTATCAAGGATTGCGCGCGTCTCACCGGGGATCTCGCTCCAGTATGAATATCTTCTGAGCATGTACACAGTCTGGGGTCCGAGCAATGCCAGAAGCGCCGCCAAAACAAGGAGCCAGATGATATATCCTTTTCTCGCGATCCTGCGCAGGCCCTCAGAATGCTTGGAAACAATGATTCCAATCACGAAAAGGAATGAGGAGTTATACCACCACTCACCCTGGAACCAGCCGCTGGCAGACATGTCTTTTCCGTGGCAGAGCATGAGGCTGCCCGCCATCATGGCGATGACAAATATGCCCATGACGACGGTTGCCGCAGTGCGGTTCTTAATGAGACGGTAGATTATGTAGAACGCGAGGTACAGGATCGCGATCTCAACGATATACCACATGTGCTGGTTGATGAGAAACCATCCGGAGAGGATGCCCACCAGCTGCACCGGAGTAAACTTCATGCCTCCGATGCAAGCTGTGGCCGTGAACACAAGGATACACATATAAAAAGGAATGAGTATCGTTACCAAACGCTTTTTAAGGAATCCTTTAAGGTAGTTTTCCTTGGTCTTCAGGCTCGTATAAAGTCCGTAACCTGAGAAGAAGAAAAAGATACCTACGAAGAGAACGCCGAGTTCCGTAAAGAATCCTATCGCTCCCGCTTTTTCAGCAAGTTCCTGCGCAAGGTGATGCACAATGATCGCTACTGCCGCAAAGCCCTGGATTGCCTTTGATCTGTCAAGAGACAGAGGCTCTTCCTGCCATTCGCGAAGTTTTGACGGCTTGATCCCCAGGAACAGGAGAAGCGCAAGAGCAATAAGGATAACGAATGTCGGAATGTTGACCGTCGTGACAGCCACGAAGAATGACGTAGCCTTTGTGTTTTCACGAACAGTACCTTTATTAGCGTCAGACGGATTTGCTTCTGTGCTGCCGGCAGCTTCACCCGTCGCCATCTTAAACGGTTCTGCGCCTTCGGGAGTTATTACATCAGCAGCGAGCTCATCTGAAAGCTTGATGGACCTGATGATCTTTTCAGAAGCTTCATTAAGCTGCCTGATATCTTCATCGGAATATGACATTATCTTTTTTCCCGGGTCGCTCATCAGCATTATGCTGATCTGATGCATCTTGCCCGATCCGGTTACCAGAGTGTACTGGTTCAGTCTTAATGCATTTTCTCCGGAAACCTGGCTGACGATCTTGTATACGGGAATGCCGTTTACATCGATCATGCCATAACCGAAAGCTTCCGTATTTCCGAAACTGGCCGGTGACATCGGCTGGATATTTTCAGCATATGTGGAATTCAGATCGGAAGGCGCATTCTTCTCGAAGAT
>JAIKZM010000174.1 GCA_024682215.1 Saccharofermentans sp.
CAGAGGCGCATACGATCTGAAGTCAATGACGCTCGCGGACAGAACGCTCTGCAAGATGCTTCGTGCATCAGTTGCCAAGAAAGATCCCAAGGAACGTGAAGTCTGGGAAGAAGCACTGATGGAAGGTGATGAGAATAACGGTCGCGACTGGACCGACAAAAAATATATAGAACCCATCCTGGAAGAGATAGCTCTACCATATCACCGGAGACTTTGACGTTTAAGAGTTGTAACCCCAGATCGCTCCTATCAACACCTGCAGAGCCGTGCCATGCAAGATGGAAGAAAACATCAAAACCGTCAGTGTAGCTTTTAAGTGTGTTTTTGATGCTGTCGATATTACTTAAATCTTCTGGAACTATAACCACTTGCGATGTGTCTATCCCATCTGAAGATAGTTTGTCGAGTTTAGCAAGAAATTCTTCTTTTGAGGATGGCCTGATAATGCAGAAAGGTTTATAACCGTTGACAAGCAATTCCTTTAGAAAGGCGCCGCCAACAAAACCGTTAGCACCTGTTAGGATAGCAGTACGCGTTGGTAATCTCCGTTATTCTTTTGAACCCACGCTTATTTGTCTCGGGGTAATCCTCTTTTTCCCGTCAGTTTAATCGTTTTGTCCTTGCCGGGATAGTACGTGTTGGCTTTGGTCATATAACCTTGCTTTTTCATTATATCAAACATATTTAAATTGCAATCTTATGATCCACCCCTTAACTCACCGAAGGTCAAGAAATAGGGGAATAGGGGCATGTGATATCACAAAAAACGGAAGACAACCCACACTGCAAACGATCCGATCACAAAGGATACAACGTTAAGCGCGAGTGAGACTATAAAGGGCGAGTGCTTCTTGTAATCCAGCAGGCTTTTGTAGATCAGTGCCTCAGTGAGCCATACGGCGAGTTCAAGTACAGTGATGATAAGTGCAGCCGGGATGTGCGTAAATGTTCCTAAAATCATGTTGAGCAGAACACAGACCGGATTCGTCAGCGTGTTAACGAAAAACACCCCGAGGATGTCCCGTTTGGACCGCACTCCGAGCACCAGGGCAGTACCGATCTCTAAGACCTCGGTAAAGATCAGACATAGAAAAAGTGTCAGGAATACATCTCTCATCCGAAGAAGTAATACAGGCAGTACGGGATCATGAAGACAACGGTGCAGATCAATGATGCAAGGAAGCCGTTGATCTTACGGTCGCGGAGATAGAATTGCCAGACAAGCCCGTCGAGAGGCGACTTTACTAAAAGCGTCGGAAGAAAGATCACAGCCTCTTTTACCGGGGAATAAATCATACCGTCGATCGCATAGGCAAGGAAGATAAAGGATAATACCGCTCCCGACGACGTGACAATGTTCAGGAAGATTAGGATTGCACGGTCAAGTCCTTTGGTAATCCCGAACGGACGCGAAAGGGCAAATGCATAGAGAAACGGGAAGATAAGTGTCCATAATGCGATTAAAAAGAACATTTAGTCCTCCTTCGGAACTTCGCTGGTGTGTGTAACGCTTTGCTGTGCGTTGTTTTCCTTTCTTTTCTTGTGAAGAAGGATTCCGAGTATGATCGCACTGCCTACAAAGACGATGAATACGACTATCACTGCAATGAGGATCGCTCCGAGCAGGAACACAACGCCACCCATGGCATCGTAGTTCAACATAACAGTTAACCTCCTTGGTCTTTTTTGATTATATCATTACCGGATGTTCCCGGTTTCAGTATGAATGAGGCGAGGAGAGCGCAGAGGGCCGATGAGATCACGATTAGGATACAATTTGCAAGAAGGCAGTCAGATCTTATGATAACTGCCGCCAGTGTTCCTGCGAACAGTCCTGTTGTTGTGATGCCGAATGCTGCTCCCGGTGCGAATCTCATTACCGAGACGAGCATGCCGACAGTGACCGACATCGTCATGCTGAAAAAGAGAATTCCTATCAGCGATACTATCATTATCCTATCCCCGAAAATCAGGAACGGGACCGCACCTAGGATGCTGATAAACGCCGTCTTCCGCGCACCGATACGATCGGCCAGTAATCCGCCTGCGGCCTTGCCTGCACCGAGGGCTGTGAAGAGCAGTATCGTTTGGAACGTGGTCTTGTTCCACGAAGTCGGTATGCCGTAACCGAGCCAAGATCTTACACTCACGATAAGGAAGGATGCGATGATGACGACCGCTATTGCTCTTTTGGCGGATACGAGATCAAAGCCGGTGCATGAGGATGAGGATTCCGGTATATCGCGGTACAGCCTGTCGGATATTATTATGAGCGGAAGCGTAAGCATTCCGAGTATTGCGGGTATCACGAAAGGAACGTTGTATAGAGCCATCAGTTGCCCAGTTATGACACCGAACGAACCTCCGCTTACAAAGATCGCAACGGGTGATAACCTGCTGCCTGCAGACCTGATAGTCAGCTCGGCACCGGATATGTGGATAATGGCATTGCCGGCGCAAAGGATCACTAGTGAGACCCAAAAAAGAGCCCCCGTCGCGCCTGTCAGAAAGAAAAGGAAAAAGCCGGTCATAAGAAGGATCGATCCCAAGGCTCCGAAGTGTCTTTTGGGGAACAGATCGAGGGCGGCTCCGATAAGAAGCTGGGGGACGAATGCCAGCACGTTATAGATGATTGCGACAGTACCGATAAACTCCGCGTCTCCGGCAAGCCCCGTTACCATGTAGAAGCACACGACCTCGAGCAGAAAGTGGATAACAAAATAGAACCCCGCGGCTCTTTTGGCTGTATCGTTCCTCAGGGTCCGTGATGTCATGATAAATACTCTTCCTTATGAAATCTATACTGACGATTATCCGCACCAAGGGCTCTTCCTTAGACAAGGTAATTATACATCCGGGCAAAGGAATCTTGATAACTATTTGAGCTAATTGGTCATCGTTCCTTCAAACACTGAACTTCTATTTCTTTCCGCTCCATCATCACTTTGTATTCAGGAGTTCCTTCTTCAAGTTTCTTATTATCGGTAATATGGAATCCGTTAGCCTCATAGAATCTGATTGCATCCGTATTCTTCTCAAGCACCCACAAGTATCTGACATCAAATTCATCTTTGGCATATTCTATCAATTCCGCGCCTATGCCCTGCCCCTGAAAGAAATGTTCCACATACAATTCAACAACTTCTTTTCCAACTATTCGAATAAGTCCCTTGACGATACCGTCAGATTCATAAACCCGGATATTCTCAAGGATCTTCGGATCAGAATACTCCTCAGCTACCGGTATTACCTGGATCTCTCCAAAGGAAACAGCATCATTCTGAAAGATCGAACGATAGTTCATCCTCTTAACAAAAACCAGAATCTCGGCAATACGGGAAATATCTTCTACAGTTGCTTTACGTATCAAACTGACCTCCCGATTATTCCGTATCAAACGCCGCAGGGGTTCAGAAGACCCATCTCGTCGCAGAAATCTTCAATCATCCCCAAACCGGCTTCCTCTTCAGTGAAATCGGATACCGTGATAAGTAGTCCGCTCATACCGTTAGCATAGAATGCGGTATAAGCTCCGGAACCTGCGACCTCCCCGTATTTCTCAGCGCCTTGGTCGTTAAGAACGAGTTTTGAGAGCAATGCTTTAGATTCTCCGCTGTCATAAATTCAATACGGAAAACATTTTGGACAAAATCGTTTCGCTTTTGCCCGAGAATCCTCCGTATTTTGAGAAAGATTGTCTTACCGATAAGAGCGAAAGATTTTTCGTTTCCGAAATCGTGAGAGAAAAAGTTTTGACT
>JAIKZM010000182.1 GCA_024682215.1 Saccharofermentans sp.
CGAGCAGGATCTCTCTGGCCTGCTCATCCATCACCTGTGTCTCAGCATCGAATCCGGGGGTCGCTGTAACAATGTAGTTACTGGATTCATTCGGATATTCGCGGAAGATAACGATCAGATGTCCCTCGTCATTGCCGAACAATTCCTTGTATCTCTTCTCGGCAAGTTCTTCGACGCTGCCTTCGGACATATAATTCTTACCTTCTTCACCCATGATCCAAAGATAAGGCTGTACGCCGGTCTTCTGATAGAAATATTCAAGGCCTGATTTGACCGCTTCTGCTTCCCCGCTCTTATCGATCCAGTCGCCCCAGTCGTCCTGATACCATTTATCAATAGCCTGGCACTTATCTGCAGGCAGCGCCTCTCGCTGGATCGTAGATCTTTCGATCTTGAAGAACGTACCGATATCCCCGGTATCGATAATGCCGTAAAAAATGCCCACGATCATGATCATCGGGAATATCAGCATTATGCTGAAGATCCTCGAACATCCGCATCCGCTGCGTGAAGCACTGCCGCTGTAACCTGAATAATGCGATCCGCCTGAATGATGCGAATAAGAAGATCTGTAAGATGAACCTGATGATCTATATGAAGATCCTGAAGATCTGTATGAAGAACCCGAGGATCTGGAAGATCTGGAAGACCCACCTGAATGTGAATGACTGCTCGAATGATGAGAACTGTGATGCGAGCTTCCGCCTCCGCCGCCTCTGCCCATAAAAAAATCCTCCCTCGTCATTTATTCCGGGAAGATTTTAACATAACATTATGCGATTTACTAATAAACCAAACGGTCTGCGGTCTTTACTCGTACAGCTCGTAAAGCCCGTCGGGAAGTTTGCAGCGGATCGACGCATTCTCTACCGAAACGTCATAGCAATACTCTTTTACGAACGGAATCAAAAGCTCCTTCTTGCCTTTGCGCTTGATGGAAAGGATATGTCCGCTTCCGGCCTCGATGCAGTCGGAAACCTGCCCGAGTTCTCCTCTTTCATCATCAGTGACAGTCATGCCGATAAGATCCGCCGTGTAATATCTGCCCTTCGGAAGAGGTACCGCATCGCTCCTTGAAACCGATATATAACGGCCGTGAAGCGCCTGCGCCTTATCGCGGTCATTGAGTCCCTCAAGCATGACAAGAACGATGCCCTTGTCCAGTCTTGCGGAAACGACACAAGTCTCCTTGGGATCCTCCAACTTGGGTCCTGTCAGGAAACATCTTTTCATAGACAGGAAACGGCGCGCATCATCCGTCAGGGGAAATACCTTGATCTCCCCGCGGACGCCATGCGCGCCGATTATCTTTCCTGTAACTATTAAGTCTTCCAAGAGTATCAGCCGACGATGTCAACGATGACGCGCTTACCTTCTTTGAGGTACTTCGCCTTCATGATCGAACGGATGGCCTGTGCCCTCTTGCCGTTCTTGCCGATGATCTTACCGGTATCGTCAGGAGCAACGGAAAGCTCGAAAATAATGGTATTTCCGCGCTCAGTCTTCTTGACGTTGACCTCATCGGGATTATTCACCAGTTCCCTGGCGATATAAACCAATAAATCGTCCATTATTAATTACCTCAGATGATGCCCTGCTTCTTAAGAAGTGACTTAACGGTATCTGTGGGCTGAGCGCCGTTGCCGATCCACTTCTTAGCTGCTTCAGCGTCGATCTCAACAGAGTTCTCAGCCTTCATGGGATCATAAGTACCGATTTCCTCGATGAAACGACCGTCTCTGGGATATCTGGAATCAGCTACAACAACACGATAGAAAGGTGCCTTCTTCTTACCCATTCTTCTTAAACGAATCTTTACTGCCATTTTCTTTTCCTCCGAAAAAATATTTGTTTTTTATGATCATCGCGGGACATATCCCGCGGGATTCACCTTCGTTTTCGGGCTTATCTTCTGCCCTTGCGCTTCTTCTTGCGGTCTCTTCTTCCTGTAGGTGTTACGGGACCTTCATCGGAATCAGTGTTCTTTCTTCCGAAAAGGCCTGCAAAACCTCCCTTGGAAGGAGCTTCCATTCCTTCAGGAAGCATGTCTGAAGGAATACCGTTCATGCCGGCCATGCCATTCATTCCGCCGCCCAGGCCCATCTTTGCAGCCTGCTTTGCAAAGCCCTTGGGCATCTTGAAGCCGCCCTTGCCGTTGCTGAACTGCTTCATCATCTTGGATGTCTGTTCATACTGGGTAATGAGCTTGTTGACGTCTGAAACCTCAACGCCCGCACCTGCAGCGATCCTCTTTCGGCGGCTTGCATTAAGGATCGAAGGTACTCTTCTCTCCTTCTTGGTCATAGACGAGATTATCGCCATCTGACGGTCGATTATCTTATCATCAAGTTCTTCGTCAGATACTTTTCCGGCAGCACCGGGAAGCATTCCTACGAGATCCTTTAATGAACCCATCTTCTTCATCTGCTGGAACTGCGAATACAGATCGTCGAGATTGTATCCGCTGCTCATCATACGCTCCATCGACTTGATGGCTTCTTCCTCGTCGATGTTGCTCTGAGCCTTTTCGATAAGGCTTACGACGTCACCCATTCCGAGGATCCTGTCAGCCATGCGCTGAGGATGGAACTGCTCTATCGCATCAACCTTTTCACCGGTACAGATGTATTTGATCGGTTTGCCCGTAAGCTTTCTGATGGAAAGTGCGGCACCACCCCTGGCGTCACCGTCGAGCTTTGTCATGATGAAGCCGTCCATGCCGATCGCATCCTCAAATGTCTGGGCAACGTTAACGGCTTCCTGACCGATCATTGCATCGACTACGAGGAGCTTCTCTGTGGGATTGACGGTATTGCTGATGTCCTTGAGCTCACCCATGAGCTCATCATCAACGACTGTACGTCCTGCAGTATCTATGATCAGGTAATTGCAGAGCAGATATCTTGCCTTGCCTTCACCATCCCTTGCGATCTTGATTGCATCCTTCTCTTCAGGATCGATATAGCAGTCAACGCCGACAGCATCAGCAAGCACTTTAAGCTGTCCTGCAGCTGCGGGCCTGTGAACGTCTACTGAAACCACCATAGGCTTCTTGCCTGCTGCCTTGAGGAGCTTGGCAAGCTTTACAGCCGTTGTGGTCTTACCTGCACCCTGAAGACCATAGAGGATTATCGTATTAAAACCGGTAGATGATGAAAGGAGCTTGTCAGATCCGTTCTCGCCTCCGAGGAGCTCCGTGAGAGATTCCCTGACGATCTTAACGATCTGCTGGCCGGGTGTGAGCGACTGCATGACGTCTGCGCCCTTGCACTTTTCGCTCATTTCGGAAACGAATTCCTTTACAACGCCGTAGTTAACGTCAGCCTCAAGGAGAGCCATGCGGATCTCACGCATCATCTCCTTGATGTCAGCTTCGGTAACGCGTGCCTTGCCGCGCATCTTAGCCGTTATGTTCTGCAGTTTTGACGAAAGGCTCTCAAACACCTTGTTACATTTCCTCTATCAGTTCTTCAAGTTCTGCGGCGGCCTTGCCGGTATCACCGCTCTTTATCAGATCAAGGGCTTTCTGTGCCCTTGTTTTGTTCTTCTCGAAAAGTCCCATGAGCCCTAACTTATCCTCGTATGACTCAAGTTCCTTCTCAGCGCGCTTGATCGTATCGTGCACTCCCTGGCGCGAAATGCCCTGGAGTTCCGCTATCTCTGCAAGCGACAAGTCTTCGTAGTAATAACTCTCGCAAGCCTCGCGCATCCTGTCGGTCAGGAGATTCCCGTAAAAATCAAGCAAAATGCCTGTCCTGATTGACTTTTCCTTCATACGGGCGCAGTTCTCCTCCGAATACGACCACAGAATAATAACAAAGAGCCGGAGCGGTGTCAAGTATTTTTACTTGTCAGCATTCGTAAAGTAAGTTATTTGACCAGAAGGCTTGCACTTTTCTCTTCGGTCAGGTCTTTCAGGATAGCTTTGAACTCTTCCTCCAGCTTCTTCATTTTGACCTGTGCAGGAAAAGTCTCGTTGACGAGTGCTTGTCTTTTCGCTTTGTATTCATCGTTATAATTGGCTCCTTCAAATGCCGTCGCATAAACATCGGCTCTGGCCTCCATGTCAGTGACCTTGCTTTTCAGTGATTCAAGAAGTTCGCTGTTTTCCCTGTACGGCTCAAAATATGACACGAGTTCTTCCATTTTCCTGAAATACGGCTTGTCTTTGTCAGATGCATGCTGCACGGCCTCTTCTATAAGAGCTCTGACAGACTGAAGCTCACTGTCATCGATCTCATCGGAGATCCTGATAGTACTGACTTTAGTCCATTTACCCGCACAAAGGATCTTTCCTAAGAGAGCTTCAAAATCCGAAGGCCTGGTCATGAGAACACTCGAAAATCTCACTCCCGCGTCTTTATACTTTCCGGTGTTGATCGAATTCAAGGCCTTTTCCAGAGGCATTCCGAAAAAGAGCGAAACGCCGTATGCAACACCGCAGTGATCGCATTGATATACGTGCTTATAATTGTCGAGACCTAACGTGGCACCGCACTTGTCACAGATGACATCCTCCGGGGCATCCGTATCAGTACCGGATGCAGGACCACTCCCGGAAATGCCTTGCTCTGCTTTTTCTTCAGTATCTATCTCTTCCCTGATTTTTTTCATATTACGGTAAGCTATTGAATAATTCCTGTCATGATCTTCTAATCTGTTATCCAATTTCTTTTTATAATCGGAAGCAGGATCATAAGACGCATCGAATTCCTCATCTTTCTTAGACACCCCGAAAACAGCCAAAATTAAAGCAACAATACCCATTATGAATGTAAAGAACGCGCCCGAAGTGTTTTCTAAATAAAGATTTATGCAAACAGCCAGCGTAAACAGGATTAATACGCCCATGCTCTTCGCAAAACCGGCAAAACCATTCACGCTCGAAGCGCGTTCTTCGTAACGGAACTTCTGGAAATCATGAAGCAGCTTTTCATTTATCTCATCCCTGGTATCCCCGGACAGCAGTTCCTGCTTTTCTTTTTCGATTTTGACGATCTTCTCATAGTCCTTGATAATCAAAAACATCTTGGCGAAATAATCCGCTTTCTCATTTACCGACAGCCTCTTGGCTTTTAATATTGCTTTCTTCGCTTCGGTCAGGTCGCCGCCTGAAAGGTTATCGAAGTTTTCGAGCCTTTCGGGAGAATCAAGTTTAAGCAGGCAGAGTACGGTTCCCAAAAGCGCATCGAAGTTTTGAGGGTCATTGTCCAGTATCTGACTGAACTTCTCTTTTGCGGCCGGGAAAGAGCCCTCCTTAAGACACGCATTCGCCTGGTCAAGGACTTCATCCGCATGAAATTCAGCTATGTCATATCTGTTTCCGCAGAAAGGGCAGTCAAGGATCTCCTGATCCGAATCAAACATCAGGATTCCCGCGCACTTTGTACATGTGTAGCTCTTCAGTGTTGCCATATAGATCTATCCCCTAATTTACGATCTGTTTGAGCCCTGCCGCCGACAAACTAATTTTATTATACATGGCTCTATTTGTGCTAGGGACAAACCGCAAGGATTTCCTGAAAAGTGTCCTAAATGATCCCTTTTAGAACACTTTTTAGGAAAATCGGGGCGAAATTTCCTAAAAAGTGCTCCAAACAAGGCAATACAGGATACTTTTTAGGAAAACCCCAATGAAAGAGGCAGCCCCTTGCGGAACTGCCCCTTGATAATTCAATTACTGATCAGATATCAGCCCTTCTCAAGTGCGAGTGTGACTGTTGTACGGTCGCAGACGTCTGAAGGTCCGAAGTACTGGATAGCGCCCGGGAATGTGAAGCAAGTCTCG